>JBBQMI010000250.1:0-4070 GCA_038328825.1 Acidimicrobiia bacterium
AGCCTGGGGATCGCGGCCGAGTGGCAGGTCATCCACGGCAGCGACGAGTTCTTCGCGATCACGAAGCACGTGCACAACGCGCTCCAGGGTGCGGCGATCGAGTGGACCAACGAGATGCAGCGCATCTACCTGGAGAAGGTCCTCGACAATGCGCTCCTGCTCGAGGGGGAGTGGGACTACGTGGTGATCCACGATCCCCAGCCCGCGGCGATGCTGAGCCTGCTCACCGACTCGGCGGTGAACCGGCCGGAGACGAAGTGGATCTGGCGGTGTCACATCGACCTCACCGACGCCAATCCCGAGGTCTGGGAGTTCTTCCGGCCCTACGTCGAGCGCCACGATGCCTCAGTGTGGACGATGCCCGAGTTCGTCCCTGCATCGCTCTCGATGGAGCGGATCGTCCAGGCGCCTCCGTGCATCGACCCGCTGTCGGTGAAGAACCTCGACCTCCCGATGCCGTTCATGACCGAGATCTGCCGACAGTACGGCCTCGATGTCGACCGACCGATCATGTGTCAGGTCAGCCGGTACGACCCGTGGAAGGACCCGCTCGGAGTGATCGAGGCGTTCGAGATGGTCCGCCAGGATGTCCCCGACGCGCAGTTGCTGCTCGCCGGCTCGATGGCCACCGACGACCCCGAGGGCTTCCATGTGTGGGAGCAGGTCGAGGAGGCGCGCGGCGGCGACAAGGACATCCACCTGCTCTCGAACATCCAGCAGGTCGGCAACGTCCAGATCAACGCGTTCCAGCGCGCGGCCGACGTCGTGGTGCAGAAGTCGTTGCGGGAGGGCTTCGGGCTCACGGTGAGCGAGGGACTCTGGAAGGGCCGGCCGGTCATCGGTGGTCGCTGCGGCGGGATCGTGCTGCAGATCCGCGACGGCCAAGACGGGTACCTCGTCGACTCGGTCGAGGAGTGCGCGCAGCACACGATCGAACTGCTGAAGGACCCCTCGCTCGCCGATGCGATGGGTGCGAGCGGCCGCGAGCACGTGCGGCAGAACTTCCTCTCGACGCGCGAGCTCGAGGACTACCTCAACCTGTTCACCGAACTCGCCGGCTGATCCCTTCTCTCGTGATCGTCGTCTCCCATCGCGGTCCCGTCACGTTCACCCGGGAGCCCGACGGGACCTTCACGAGCCGGCGCGGCGCAGGTGGGGTCGTGAGCGCGCTCGGTCCGCTGCTCGAGTTGCGCGACGACGTCACGTGGATAGCCGCTGCCATCGGCGAGGGTGACCGCGCCGCGGTCGCGGCCGGAGCCGTCGCGGCGCCTCCGTTCGCGCTCGACCTGGTGGCGCCCGACCCGCGCCTCCACCGCCTGCACTACGACCTCGTGTCGAACGCGACGCTGTGGTTCCTGTTCCACGGCCTGTTCGACCTGCCCCGCCGGCCGCGCTTCGACCGGCATTTCCGCGAAGCGTGGGATGCCTACCGCGCCGTCAACCAGGTGTTCGCCGACGCGATCTGCGCCGACGCGTCCGACGGCGAGGTCGTGCTCGTCCAGGACCTGCACTTCGCCCTCGTTCCCGGCATGGTGCGCGCCGACCGGCCCGACATCCGCCTGGCGCACTTCACGCACACGCCCTTCTGCGGGTCGAACGAGATCCGGATCCTCCCCGACGACATCGCTCACGAACTGCTCACCTCCATGACCGCCGCACCCGCCGGCTTCCACACCGAACGTTGGGCGGCCAACTACCGTGCGTGCGCGCTCGAGGTCCTCGGCGACGTTCCGGTCGACGCGTTCGTGAGCACCTTCGGTCCCGACCCGGATGCGCTCGCCGCGACGGCAGCGAGTCCCGGCGCGATCGAGGCCGCCGGTCGCCTCGATGCCGAGATCGGCGACCGCAAGCTCGTGTTCCGCACCGACCGCATCGAGCTCTCGAAGAACATCGCGCGCGGCTTCCTCGCCTTCGACCGCTTCCTCGAGCTCCATCCCGAGTGGCACGGCCGCGTCGTGTTCGCCGCGTTCGTGTACCCGTCGCGCGAGGGGCTCGCCGAGTACCTCGCGTACCGCCAGGAGGTCGAGCAGACAGCGGCGCGCGTGAACGAGCGGTGGAGCACCGACGACTGGAGGCCGGTGTGGCTCGACACCGCCGACGACTACCCGCGCTCGGTCGCCGGCCTGCAACGCGCCGACGTGCTCCTCGTGAACCCGCTGCGTGACGGGCTCAACCTCGTCGCCAAGGAAGGCCCGCTGTTGAGCACGCGTGACGTGGTGGTCTGCCTGTCGCGCGGCGCCGGTGCGTTCGACGAGCTCGGCGAGGCGGTCCTCCCTGTGCACGCCTACGACATCGAACAGACCGCCGAGGCGTTGCACACCGCGCTCACCATGGAGCCGACAGAACGCGCGTCACGTGCCGCCGCGCTGCGGCGCCTCGCCGCGGCGAACCCGACGCCGCAGTGGCTCGACGACCAGATCACCCGCGCCCGACCCGCACCGACCACCTGACCCGAGCCCCCGTTCTGGTCATCTGCAGCTGTCCCATGCACGGCTGTACATGACCAGTACGAGGGTTTTACCGGGCGAGATCGGCCAGGAGGGCGGCGAGACCCTTGGGGCCGTGGACGACGACGTCGGCGCGAGCTCGGATCTCGGGGGGCCCTTCGTCGGAGGCAACGCCGACGCGCACCGCGGTCTCGAGCGCGCCGGACGCGATGAGTCGGTCGAGCGCGTCGAACGCGGCGAGGTCCCCGTGGTCGTCGCCGGCGAACAACGCGGCGTCACGGTCGGCCAGCAGACCCTCGAGCACGGTGCCCTTGTCGATCGGCACCGCGGCGCGGAACTCGCGGGCCATCCGACCGGGCACGACGTCGAGCCCGAGCCGGGCCGCGGTGGCGTCGGCCCAGGCCGCGGCGTTCTCGCCCTGCTCGGGTGCGCCCCGCCAGTGGAGGGTGACCGCGAGACCGCCCTTGCGCTCGACGTGGAGGGCGGGCCAGACCTGCTCGGCGTCGTCGGCCACTTGGGCCAGCGCGGGGAGGAAGGGCTCCACCGCGGGATCCTCCACCACCACACCGTCGACGAAGCGTTCCAGGCCGTACTGACCGACGAGCGTGAGTCCGGCGACGGGCAGCCGCTCGGCCAGGAACGCCGCCGGGCGGCCCGAGACGACCGCGACGGTGCCGAAGCGCCCCACCAGCCCCGCGAGTGCCGTCAGCGCGGCCGGGAGTGCGACCGCCGAGGCCGGATCGGCCACGATCGGAGCCAGCGAGCCGTCGAAGTCGGCCACGATCGCAGTGCGACCGGGATCGCGGCGGAGCCCCGCGAGCGTGCTCACGGTGTGCCGCGCCCGCGGCTCAGGAGCCGATGACGACGACGCAGTTGGCGCTGGTGTCGGCTCCGCTCGGCGGCGGATTCGGCAACGCCTCCGCGGTCGGGGGCGGATCGCCACCGACGGCCGCGGCCAGTGCCGAGGCCTCACGTTCGAGTCCGCCGGTGCAGTACACCTTCGTGCCTGAGGTCGAGCTCGTGTCGGTCGGCGCGATCATCACGTAACCGCTCGACTGGAGCTTCGACGTCATCGCCGCGGCCGCGCCGGCGACACCCGAACCGTTCAGGACCTGCACCGAGATCTCACCCGGCTGACGGGCACCGCCGCTCGTGGCGACGGTGGTGGTCGTGCTCCCCTGCGGTGCCGTCGTCGTGGTGGTGCTGTTGTCGACCACACCGCTGCCGCTGTTGGTGCCGCCGTCGCCGATCGGACCGGAGGTGTCGTTGTCGACCACCTGCAGGAGCACGATGCCGATGACGACGGCCACGCCGATCAGCAGCGCACCGCGGGCGGCGGAGAACGCGACCGACTGGGCGAAGCCCTTGCTCTGCTGCGGACGCGCACGTCGGGCGTCGTCGTCTTCGGGGGGGCCGTCGGTGACGTCGGTCATGGCCGCGAGCCCGAGCCCGGATGGCCGGCGGGATGACCGTGGACCCGCGAGCGGCGGAGCTGTTCCCGCCGACGACGGAGCCGCCGCACGGTGAGGGGATCATGCGCGAGCGCACCGGAATCGTCGATGAGCTCGTTCAGGAGGCGGTAGTACTTCGTGCCGGAGAACCCGAAGCGTTCACGGATCGCAC
>JBBQMI010000251.1:0-4065 GCA_038328825.1 Acidimicrobiia bacterium
GCCGTCTTCCTCGCGGTCGCGATCCGCAACGCCGACCTCGACATCGTTCGGACCACCGGCTCTTCCGGCCACGGCCGGGACAGCTTCGACGAGACGCAACTCCGCTGAGACGCACACGGGTGGTCACCTGCGCCGGGGGAGCGCCGTGGGAAGCCCCGCTCGTGCGCGGCCTGCAACAGCCCGAGTTCGGCGTCGAGGTCTTCCGTCGTTGTGTCGATCTGAGCGAGCTGCTCACGGTCGCACTGCGCGACCATCCCCGCGCGGTGGTGATCGCCGCCGACCTGCCCTGGCTCGATCGCGAGCTCGTCGGCACGCTCCACGACGCAGGGGTCACGGTCGTGGCCGTCGAGACCCGTCCGGGTGGTCGGGCGCTCGATCGCATCGGTGTCGCGCACCGGCTCATGGCCCCACCCGACGTCGACGTCCTCGTCGGCCTGCTGCATCGTCTGGGCGAGCAGCCCGAAGAGTCGGTCGTGGAACCTCCCGTGCAACCATCGTCTGGTGGGGGCCGACTCGTCGCGGTGTGGGGCGGACCCGGCGCACCGGGACGGACGATGGTCGCGGCGCACCTCGCGCTCGACCATCGCCGCACGGGAGGCGATCCCATCCTCATCGACGGCGACGGTTGGGCACCGGCAGTCGCCCAGCTCCTCGGGCTCCCGACCGAGCCGGCGCTCACGACCGCGATCCGCGACGCGGCGAACGGTTGGCCTTCGCCCCTGAGCGACAGTCTGCTGGAAGGCCCCGGCGGGCTCCGGGTGCTCGGTGGGCTCCCGCGAGCGGATCTCTGGCCCGAGGTCCGCGAGCGGTCGTGGCGGGCGGTGCTCGACGGCGCGCGGCACGCGAGCGACGTGGTGGTGGTCGACGTCGCGGCGCCGATCGAGGAAGACGAAGAGCTCTCGTTCGACCGGGTTCCGTTCCGCAGGAACCTCATGAGCCGGGTCGCGCTCGAGGAAGCGGATCAGGTGCTGATGGTCGTGCGGGCCGATCCCGTCGGACTGCGCCACGGGATCTTCGCCTACCGCATGCTGCGCGAGGCGTTGCCGGGCGCTGCCGACCGCGTGGCGGTCGTGCTGAACCAGGTTCCGGCCTCGTCGCGCCGCCTGCAGGAGTGCTCGAGCGCGCTCGAGGAGTGGACGGGGCATCCACCGATCGGCTTCCTCCCCCGCGAGGAGGCGTTCACGCGCGTGCTCTGGGAGGGTCGCCCGCTCTCGCACGTCGCGCCACGGTCGCGGTGGTTGAAGGAGCTCCGGCTGATGAACGGCGTCCGCCGATGACGCCGATGACAGTGGTGCGAGGGTGAGCACGCAACGCGCCGTCGAGATCCTCGAAGAGGAGCTGCGCCAGCTCGTCCAACGTCGCCAGGTGCCGCTCGGCGCGACCGGCGATCCCGAGCTGGCGCTCCTCGTCGACGAAGCCGTCGCCGACTACCGCGATCGGTTTCTTCACGGTGGCCTCCCGACGCTCGACGACGACGCGGTCGAGCTGCTGCACCACCGGATCGCCGGGTTCGGGCTGCTCTCGCCGCTCCTCGAGGATCCCGATGTCGAGGAGATCTGGATCAACGAGCCGGGTCGCGTATTCGTCGCCCGATGCGGGCGGCCCGAGCTCACGACGCTCGTCATGACCGCGGCCGAGGTGGAGGAGGTCGTCGAGCGCATGCTCGCCCGGGCGGGGCGACGGCTCGACCGGTCCCAACCGTTCGTCGACGCTCGGCTCCCCGACGGGAGTCGGCTCCACGTCGTGATCCCGCCGGTGACCGACGAGTGGGCCGTGAACATCCGCAAGTTCGTGAACCTCCGCGCCCACACGCTCGACGAGCTGGTGCGGCTCGGCTCGCTGTCGACGGAGGCGGCTCGCTTCCTCGACGCGTCGATCCGCGTCGGCTTGAACGTCGTCGTTGCGGGAGCAGTCGGTGCCGGAAAGACCACGCTCCTCAACTGCCTCGCGGGGTCGGTCCCGCCCGGGGAGCGGATCGTCACCTGCGAGGAGGTGTTCGAGCTGCAGACAGGTCGTCCCGACGTCGTCTCGATGCAGTGTCGTCAACCGAACCTCGAGGGAGAAGGCGCGATCACCCTGCGCGATCTGGTGCGCGAGTCGCTGCGGATGCGCCCGGACCGGATCGTCGTCGGGGAGGTCCGGGGTCCGGAGGCGCTCGACATGCTGCTCGCGCTGAACAGCGGTGCGGGCGGCATGACGTCGGTCCACGCGACCTCGGCGCGCGAGGCCCTGCGAAAGCTCACGACGCTGCCGTTGCTCGCAGGGGAGAACGTCGATCGCCAGTTCGTCGCGGCGACGGTCGCGGCGTGCGTCGACCTCGTCGTGTTCTGCCGTCGGCTCGGCGACTCCCGTGAGGTCACGGAGATCCTGGCGGTCGGCGAACCGGGCAGCGGCGGCATCGAGGCGACGGCCGGTCTCGTCTTCGAGCGCGACGGATCGGGCCTGGTGTGGACCGGTGAGCTGCCCCGGCGGGTGGAGCGTTTCACCGAGTCGGGGCTCGATCTGCAGGAGATCCTCCGATGATCGTCTTCGTGGTGCTGTTCGGGCTCGGGGTGTTCCTGGTGTACGACGCGTGCACGTCGGAGCCCCGCACCCGCCGGGCGCGTGGCACCGGCCGAGGTGGCCGCCGCGCCGGCGCGCTGCTCCTCGAGGCCGGGTACCCGGGGATCTCGGTGCGTCAGCTCACCTGCGTCTCGGTCGGCGCCGGGCTCGGAGCAGTGTTCGTCGTCCTCGTGCTCTTCGCGTCGCCGAGCATCGCGGTGTTGGCCGGTGCGGCCGGAGCGTGCGTCCCGGTCGCGTTCCTCCGCGCGCAGCGCCGAAGCCGTCGCCGGTCCCTCCGCCAGTGCTGGCCCGATGCAGTCGAGCTCCTCGCCGGAGCCGTACGCGCCGGCGACACGCTCCCGGCCGCGCTGGGTGTGGTCGCGGAGAAGGGTCCGGAAGCGTTGCGACTGGCATTCCGGTCGCTGGTGTCGGACCACCGGGTGTCGGGTGATCTGGCGGGCGCACTCGACCGGGCCGCGATCTTGCTCGCCGACCCGACCGCGGATCGCGTCCTCGTGACGCTGTCGGTCGCGCACCGGGTCGGTGGCCGGGAGCTGGGACGTGTCCTCCGGACGCTCGCGGCGTTCCTGCGTGAGGACCTCGCGGTCCGCAGGGAGGTCGAGGCCCGGCAATCGTGGACGGTGGTCGCGGCCCGGGTCGCCGCGGCGGCGCCCTGGATCGTGCTCGTGCTCGTGGCCAGCCGGCCGCAGGGTCGAGCGGCGTTCGACTCGGTCCAGGGGATGGTCGTGCTCGTCGCCGGCGCCGCGGCGACGGTCATCGGCTACCGGATGATGCTCGGGTTGGGGCGCCTGCCCGAAGAGCCGCGCGTCCTGGGCAGCGCGACGTGAACCCGCTCGTCGGCGTCATGGTCGTCGCGCTCGGTGTCGCGGGCGCTGCGTGTGCCACCTCTGCGCTTCCCGCGCTGCGACGACCGCGGCTCTCCGCTCGTCTCGAGACCTACCTCGGTGCGCTCGGTCCCCGACGGTCGCCGCTCCTCGCACCCGACGTTGCCGTGCGGAGTGCATTCGGAACTGCGGTCCGTCCGCTCCTCGACCGGATGGGAGCTCGCCTCCAGCGACTCCTCGGAGAGACGGGCCGCGACCTCGAGACGCGTCTCGCCGCAGCCGATCTCGAGCTGACGGCCGCCGACTTCCGCACGCGCCAGGTCACCTGGGGTCTCGCGGGCTTCGGGATCGCGTCCGGTGGCGCGCTGCTGCTGGTAGCCGCCGGTCGGGCGGTGTCCGCGCCGGCGATCGCGATCGCGGCGGTCGCGTTCGCCGCCGGTGGTGTCGCGATGTGCGATCGACGTCTGTCCCGCACGATCGATCGGCGACGCGAACGAATCGTCGCTGAGTTCCCGACGTTCGTGGACCTCGTGTGCCTCGCGGTGACGGCAGGTGAGAGTCTCCGGGGCGGACTGGAGCTCGTCGCCGGCGGTTCGGGCGCGCTGGCGACAGAGGTACGCGCGGCCCTTCAGGAGGCACGCGCCGGACGGCCGCTCGCCGAGGCCCTCGGCGTCCGAGC
>JBBQMI010000252.1:0-4032 GCA_038328825.1 Acidimicrobiia bacterium
GGCTGGATCCTCGAGCTCGATCGTGGCTACGGCATCCCGTGGGAAGGCAACTACTCCTCCTGGCTCGAACAGAAGGAGCAGCGGATGGCCCAGGAGGACAAGACCGACGAAGCCCGCCGCAAGACGCTCGAACGCGAGCTCGAGTGGATCCGCATGTCGGCGCGGGCGCGCCAGGCCAAGGGCAAGGCGCGCATCAACGCGTACGACGCGCTCTCCGCCGAGGCCGAGGCGAGCGACGGCCGGCAGGAGAAGCTCCAGCTCACCATCCCCGCCGGGCCGCGCCTCGGTGACGTGGTCGTCGAAGCCGAGGGGTTGGAGAAGGCCTACGGCGACAAGTTGTTGATCGACGGGCTCTCGTTCTCGCTCCCGCCCGGTGGGATCGTCGGTGTGGTCGGGCCGAACGGCGCGGGCAAGACGACGCTCTTCCGCATGATCGCCGACCAGGAGACGCCCGACTCCGGCACGCTACGGACCGGCCCGACGGTGGAGCTCGCCTACGTCGACCAGTCACGCGACACGCTCGACGCGACCAACACCGTGTACGACGAGATCACCGGTGGCTTCGACCACCTGGTCGTCGGTGGACGCGAGATCCACGGTCGGGCTTACGTGTCGAGCTTCAACTTCAAGGGCTCCGACCAACAGAAGCTGGTCGGTGACCTGTCGGGCGGTGAGCGCAACCGGGTGCAGCTCGCGAAGGTCCTGAAGTCGGGCGGCAACCTGCTGCTGCTCGACGAGCCGACGAACGACCTCGACGTCGACACGCTGCGGGCCCTCGAGGAAGCGCTGCTCGCGTTCCCCGGGTGCGCCGTCGTGATCAGCCACGACCGCTGGTTCCTGGATCGCATCGCCACCCACGTGCTCGCATTCGAGGGCAACTCCGAGGTCCGCTGGTTCGAGGGGAACTTCTCCGACTACGAGGCCGAACGGCACAAGCGCCTCGGCGCCGAGGCCGATCAGCCCCACCGCATCGCCTACAAGCCCCTCACGAGGAGCTGACTCGTGCTCCGCAGGTAACCTCGGCCGGATATGGCAGTGGAAGAGTCCGACATCCAGGGTGACGGCAGCACGAGTGCGCCGGTCGCGCCGGTACCGCACCCGATCGAAGAGCGGCTCGCCCGGCTCGCGGAGCTCCGTGAAGAGGCACTGCACGCGGGGAGCGACGCCGCGGTCAAGCGCCAGCACGATCGGGGGAAACTCACCGCTCGCGAACGGATCGAGAAGCTCCTCGACCCCGACAGCTTCGTCGAGCTCGACATGCTCGCACGCCACCGGGCTCACGGGTTCGGGATCGAGAACACCCGCCCACTGACCGACGGCGTGATCACCGGCTGGGGCACGATCGGTGGCCGGAAGGTGTTCCTCTTCTCGCAGGACTTCACCGTGTTCGGCGGCGCGCTCGGCGAGGTGTTCGCCGAGAAGATCCACAAGGTGATGGACCTCGCGGAGTCGGTGGGAGCACCGTTCATCGGTCTGAACGACGGCGCCGGCGCGCGCATCCAGGAAGGCGTGGTGTCGCTCGCGTCGTATGGCGGGATCTTCTTCCGCAACGTCAAGGCGTCGGGTGTGATCCCGCAGATCAGCGTCGTGCTCGGCCCCTGCGCCGGTGGCGCGGTGTACTCACCCGCGATGACCGACTTCATCTTCATGGTGAAGGAGACGTCGCACATGTTCATCACCGGCCCCGACGTCGTGAAGGCAGCGACGGGCGAAGACGTCACCCAGGAGCAGCTCGGCGGCGCGATGACCCACGCGACCAAGTCGGGTGTCGCCACGTTCGTGGCCGACGACGAGGAGACCTGCCTCGAACAGGTGCGTTACCTGCTCAGCTTTCTCCCGTCGAACAACCTGGAGGACCCGCCGTTCTTCGAGCCCGACGACGATCCGAACCGGTCGTGCGACGGGATCATCGAGCTCATCCCCGACGCGCCGAACAAGCCGTACGACATGAAGAAGGTGATCGTCGAGGTCGTCGACGACGGCGACTTCTTCGAGGTGCAGCCGCTGTGGGCGATGAACATCGTGTGTGGCTTCGGTCGGGTCGACGGCCACGTCGTCGGCATCGTGGGCAACCAGCCCCAGGTGCTGGCCGGCTGTCTCGACATCGAGGCGTCGGAGAAGGCGGCCCGCTTCGTGCGCACATGCGACGCGTTCAACGTCCCGCTCGTCACGTTCGTCGACGTGCCCGGTTTCCTGCCCGGCACGAACCAGGAGTACGGCGGGATCATCCGCCACGGCGCCAAGCTGCTCTACGCGTACTGCGAGGCCACGGTGCCCCGTGTCCAGATCATCACGCGCAAGGGCTACGGCGGTGCCTTCGTCGTCATGAACTCGAAGTCGATCGGTGCCGACATCGCGTTCGCGTGGCCGTCGGCCCAGATCGCGGTGATGGACGCGAACGGCGCCGCCAACATCATCTTCCGGCGCGAGATCGAGGCTGCCGACGACCCGGTGGAGAAGCGCGCCGAGCTCATCGAGGACTATACCGAGCGCTTCGCGAACCCGTACAGCGCGGCCGAACGGGGCTACGTCGACGACGTGATCGATCCCCGCGACACGCGCAAGGTGCTGGTGCAGTCGTTGAACATGTTGCGGACCAAGAAAGAGAAGCTCCCGCAACGCAAGCACGGGAACGTGCCGCTCTAGTGGTCGACAGGCACATGCTCCGGTCGGTCTCGCCCGACGCGACACCGGAGGAGGTCGCGGCGGTTGTCGCCGCGATCGCTTCGCTCCAGCCCGGGATCGTTGTCCCCGATGAGACCGCGGCCCGGTCGCGATGGCTCGACGCCTCCCGTCGATCGGCCCGACGCGTCGGGGTCTCGCGTGGCGACTGGCGGTTGTCGGGCCGCATGACGCGGCGCGCCCGCGCGTGACTGCGATCGGGAACCCCGAGCTCTTCACCGTCGCGCCCGACGAGGTTGCGATCACGTTCGTGACCGTTCCCCACGAGTCGGTGACGACGCGCGTCGGGGATCACGAGGTCACGACCACCGGCCCGTACCACGTGGCCCGGATCACCGGGCTCGAGCCCGACACGCCGTACCCGCTCACGGTCGACGGCGCGGTTCCGAGCGACCTGCTGCCGGCCGAGGTCCGCACGCTCGCGTGCCCCTCCGGTCGTCTGCTGGCGACGATCGGCACCGTCAACGACGTCCACTTCGGTGAGGTCGAATGTGGCCGGCTCGGCGACGGCGAGCAGCTCGGCCCGATCCTGGCGTCGGAGCCCGGCGCGCCGCCGTACCCCGAGGTGATGAACCACGCGGTGATCGACGAGCTGCGCGCGCTCGCGCCCGACGCGGTCGTGGTCAAGGGAGACCTCACCAACCTCGGCACCGAGGAGGAGTACGAACGCTTCCGCGCCGCGTACGACACGCTCGGGTCGACGATGCACCACGTCCGTGGTAACCACGACGCCATGGTCACCTCCACGATCGCCTCGGACCGCGCCCCGTTCGTGGTCGAGCTCCCGGGGGTGCAGTTCGCAGTGCTCGACACGGTGATCCCCGGCACCGACAAGGGACGCGTGAGCGCGTCGCAGCTGCAGTGGCTCGACGACCTCGCGGCCGAGGCCGACCGACCCGTGCTCGTGTTCGGCCACCACCACCCGTGGGATCCGGCGAGCCCGTCCCGTTCGGAGACGTACTTCGGGATCAACCCCGACGACAGCGACGCGTTGATCGCGCTCATCGAACGTCGGCCCGCGATCGCCGGGTACTTCGCCGGTCACACGCATCGCAACCGAGTTCGCCGCTTCTCAAGCACACGCGGGGTCCCGATGGTCGAAGTCGCGTGCGTGAAGGACTACCCCGGCGCCTGGGCGGAGTACCGCGTGCACGAGGGTGGCTACACGCAGGTCGTCCGGCGCATCTCGGCGCACGAGGCGATGGCGTGGACGGAGAAGACCCGCGAGATGTTCGCGGGCCTGTACCGCGACTACGCCCTCGGTAATCTCTCCGACCGGTGCTTCACCCACACCTTCTAGACCCGAACCCACCGGGTTCAGACCCCGAAAAGGAGCGTTTCCGTGGCATC
>JBBQMI010000253.1:0-4031 GCA_038328825.1 Acidimicrobiia bacterium
AGCCACCTTGATGGTCGACCAGAGATCAGGTTCTGGGGGAGCCCATGAACATGTCCTTCAGGCGGTCGAAGCTCTCGAGGCAGCGGCCGGCGCCGAGCACGACGCACTCGAGGGGGGCCTCGACGAGTCGGACGGGCAGACCGCTCTCCTTCGCGATCCGCTTGTCGAGGCCGCGGAGCATGCCGCCCCCACCGACGAGGTGGATGCCCTGGAGGATGAGGTCCTGTGCGAGCTCGGGCGGGGTGTCGGCGAGCGCGGCGATCACGGCATCGCAGATCGCGCGCGTCTGCTCCTCGATCGCGTCGCGGACCTCTTCGGGCGAGAGGATGATCGTCTTCGGGAGCCCGCTCATCAGGTCGCGGCCGCGGACCTCGGCCTTGTACTCGTCGTCGGTCGGGGCCGCTGATCCGATCGCGAGCTTGATCTCCTCTGCGGTCCGTTCACCGATCGCGATGCCGTACTCCCGGCGCACATACGACTGGATCGCGGCGTCGATGTCGAACGAACCGACGCGCACCGCTTCGAGCGCGACCACTCCGCCGAGGGAGATCACCGCGACCTCGGTGGTGCCACCGCCGACGTCGACGATCATGTTGCCGAGCGGTTCGTGGATCGGCAGGCCCGCTCCGATCGCCGCGGCCATGGGCTGCTCGATCAGGTACGTCGTGGCCGCGCCGGCGCGCCGCGCCGCTTCGAGCACCGCACGTTGCTCGACGTGGGTGATCGCCGACGGCACGCAGATCAACACGCGGGCGCGGTAGAGGCGGTTCACGCCGGCGCGCTGGAACAGCAACCGGATCATCCGCTGCGTGATCTCGAAGTCGGTGATCGCGCCGCCGCGCAGGGGTCGGACCGCGACGATGTACCCGGGCGTGCGCCCGATCATCTGCCACGCCTCGTGGCCCATCGCGAGCACGTCTTGCGTGCGACTGTTGAGCGCGATGACCGTCGGCTCGTTGAGGATGATCCCCTGGCCGCGCGAGTAGACGAGGGTGTTCGCCGTACCGAGGTCGATCGCGAGATCTCTACCCAGACCGGCGCCCTCGCTGCGGGTCGGGAGGCGGAGGTGCTATCGCCTCGAGGCTCTGCTCGAACTCCTCGATGCTCGCGTCGATCCCGGTCGGACGCCGGTTGCGGAACATCACGATCGCGACGCCGCCGATGATCAGCCCGAGCGCCAACAGCAGGTACTCCACGCGGCCTCGTCCCTACCGCGCCGACGAGACGGACTCGGGGTCGACGGCCGGAGCCAGCTCGCCCACCGATGTGACGGGACGGGCGGCGTCTGACCACTCCGAACCACCCGACCAGTGCTCGCGCTTCCAGATCGGAACCGTCTCCTTGAGGGTGTCGATGCAGAAGCGGGCGGCCTCGAACGCGTCGCCCCGGTGGGGTGCCGACACCACGACGAGCACCGAAGCCTCCGACAGCGCCAGGTCGCCGAGGCGGTGCACGAGCGCGAGCCGTTCGACCGCCGGCCAGCGACTCCGCGCACCGTCGGCAACCGCAGCGAGCCGCGCCCCTGCCGCTCCCTCATAGGCCTCGTAGGTCAATCCGGTCACACCGTCTCTCCCGTCGGCGTGGTCGCGGACCACGCCGAGAAACGTGACGACCGCGCCCGATCCGGGCGTGGTCGCCCACTCGGTGACCTCGGTCGTGGGCAGCGCCGCATAGGTGAGCGCGATGCGCGTCGCCTCGGTCGCGGCGGGGTCAAGGATTCCGGACACGCCTCCCACTGTACGAGAAGCCGCCAACTTGCAGAGAAGAGAGTCCGGAACGGCCGAAGAAACGACCCACCGCCTCGGGGGGCGCGGTCTCTTGCCCGGGACGCGTCGGTACAGTTCGGATCCATGCCGCTCGAGGATCCCGGTGACGACGGGCCGAACGGACCGCCCCCGGACCCACTGGACCGGCTGTGGGTCCACCCGTCGGAGCTGTCCGCCCGGCCCGGCACCCGCCCCCCGGCAGCGCGGTCTGCCGTCCGAAGCCGCGACTGGTGGCTGATGCTCGCCGCCGGCGCGACCGGCGCGCTCGTCGCGACGGGCGCCCTCGCATTGGCCGGCCTCCTCGGATCCGAGGATTCCGGTTCCCGATCCGCCGCGGCGACGACTCCCGTCGCGGTGCTCGCCGCCCGGGCCGCACCGGCGGTCGTCGCGGTCTTCGCCGTCGGGACGACCGGTGAACGTCGCGGGTCCGGGGTCGTGATCGACGACGACTGGGTCCTCGCGACGTGCGAGACCCTCGGCGACGCCGGAACCGCCACGGTCACCGACGCCGACGGCACCATCCACGCCGCGACCCTCCGGGGTCTCGACCGCGCCACCGACCTCGCACTGCTCCACGTCGACGGGCTCGGCGGCGGGTTGTCGGCCCGCGCCGCGGGATCCGTCGAGGTCGGCGAGCCGGTCATCGCGGTCGCATCGGGCGACGCCTCCCCCACCTTCGTGGCCACCGGTGTGGTGTCGGCGGTCGCGACCATGGCCACCGGCGGGCCGATCGTCCGCGCCGGTCTCATCGCGACCGACGCGCTCATGGAAGGCGGGAGCTCGGGCGGGGTGCTCCTCGACGGCGACGGTCACGCCGTCGGCGTGCTCACCACCGGCACCGATCGGGTCGGGGTCGCGGTGCCGATCCGCACCGCACGTGACGTCGCCGCGCAGCTCCGCAAGACCGGAAAGGCCGGGCACGGCTGGCTCGGCGTGTCCGGTACCGACGCGCTCGATCGACCGGGTGGCGGCGTGCGCGTGACCGAGGTGGCCGCCGACAGCCCGGCAGCGGGAGCAGGGATCCGGACCGACGACGTGATCGTCGGCTTCGACGGCACCCCGATCACCCGCATGGCCGATCTCATCGCGGCGGTGCGGGCGCTGCGCCCCGGAGCCGAGGTCATGTTGCGGATCCGGACCGACGGCACCACGCGGACCGCGTCGAGCACCCTGCACGATATGCCGAGCGAGGTCACGCCGGTGAGCACGAGCACGACCGTGCTCCAGACGGCCGCGGGATGACGACTCGGCCCGGATCCCCGAACGGCGCGAGACTGGTCCCGTGACCACGCCTTCCGCTCGACCGGCCGAGACCCGACCCGAAGACCAGCTCGACGAGGTCGACAAGGAGCTGCTGAACGCGGTGCAGTGGGACTTCCCGCTCGTGGAGCGACCCTACGGCGCGCTCGCGGATCGCCTCGGCATCAGCGAAGGCGGTGTGCTCGAGCGGCTCGCGAGGGTGAAGGAGCTCGGCGTGCTGCGCCAGCTCTCCGCGATCTTCG
This sequence comes from Acidimicrobiia bacterium, assembly GCA_038328825.1. Taxonomy (GTDB): domain Bacteria; phylum Actinomycetota; class Acidimicrobiia; order IMCC26256; family JANYLB01; genus JANYLB01. Next base: position 3,269 of record JBBQMI010000253.1, read on the forward strand.
ACACTCGTGCGCTCGGCTACAACTCCGCGCTCGTCGCGGCCAAGCTCGACCCCGATCGCATCGACGCGGCCGCCGAGATCATCAGCGCCCACCCGGGCGTGAGCCACAACTACAAGCGCAACCACGAGTACAACCTCTGGTACACGCTGGCCACGCCACCCGGTGAGGACTTCGACGCCCACCTCGACGTGCTGCACACCGCGTCGGGCGCGACCGTCACGCGCAAGCTCCCGACGCTCGTGCTCTACAAGATCGGCGTGAAGCTCGACATGACCGGCACCACGAGCGCGAACGCGAAGGCCGAGGTGCTCGCGCACGAACAGCCCGAACGCCGGCCCGACATGCAGGCGCCCGAGCTGTCCGACCTCGAGGTCGCAGCGATCAGCGTGTTGCAGGACGACCTCCCGCTCGTCGAGGAGCCCTTCGCGGCGCAGGGTGCGCGCATCGGCGTCGACGGCGCGACCGTCCTCGACCTCCTGCAGTCGTTCAAGGACCGCAAGCTCATGCGCCGCCTCGCCGCGGTCATGAACCACCGCAGTGCCGGCTTCAAGGCCAACGCGATGGGTGTCTGGGCCGTGCCTGAAGACGAGCTGCCCGAGATCGGACCGCAGATGGCCGGGTTCGCCGCGGTGAGCCACTGCTACCGCCGTCCGACCTACGACGACTGGCCGTACACCGTCTTCACCATGGTCCACGGTCGCAGCGCCCGCGACTGCGAAGCGACGATCGACGCGATCCGCACCGAGACCGGGATCGACGAGCA
>JBBQMI010000254.1:0-4028 GCA_038328825.1 Acidimicrobiia bacterium
AGGTTGGCGACAACGAACCGATCAGAGGAGGTCACCGTGACCACGATCACCACCCCCCAATTCGTCCTCAATGACGAGGTGCTCGACCGTTGCGCCGCTCGCACGGCCGGGTACGACCGCGAGAACACGTTCTTCACCGAAGACTTCGAGGAGCTGCGCGAATCGGGCTACCTCCTGATGGCGGTGCCGACCGAGTTCGGCGGCCTGGGCTTCTCGCTCGCCGCGGTCGGCCGCGAGACCCGTCGCCTGGCCCGTCGGTCGCCCGCGACTGCGCTGGCGGCGAACATGCACGTGTACTGGACCGGCGTGGCCGCCGATCTGCACCGGATGGGCGACACGTCGCTCGACTGGATCCTCGAGGAGGCGGCTGCCGGCGAGATCTTTGCGGCCGGCCACGGCGAGGCCGGGAACGACATGCCGCTCCTGCTCTCCACCTCAAAGGCGGAGCCCGTCGACGGCGGGTACAAGATCACCGGCCACAAGATCTTCGGATCCCTCACCCCCGTGTGGACGCGGCTCGGTCTGCACGCGATGGACACCAGCGATCCCTCGAACCCCAAGATGGTGCACGTCTTCATGCCACGTGACACGAAGGGTTACACGATCGTCGACACGTGGGACACGCTCGGCATGCGTGCCACCCGCAGCGAAGACACGATCCTCGAAGAGGCCTTCGTCCCCGACCGCTACATCGCTCGGGTCCTGCCTGCGGGCCTCGCCGGTGCCGACGCGTTCATCGTCGGGGTCTTCGCGTGGGGTCTCTGTGGCTTCGCGAACGTGTACACCGGGATGGCCCAGCGGGCGCTGAAGCTCGCGGTGGACATGGCGGGCAAGCGCACGTCGATCGCGCTGGGCGGGCGCACGATGGCCCACAACCCCGAGATCCAGCACACGATCGCCGAGATGGCCATCACGCTCGAGGGCATGGTCCCCCACATCGACCGCACCGCGGCCGACTGGTCGGAGGGTGTCGACCACGGTGGCGAATGGCCGGCCAAGATCGTGGCGACCAAGTTCCACTGCGTCGAGGGTGCCAAGAAGGTGGTCGACCTCGCGATGGACGTGAGCGGTGGCAGCGGCATGTTCAAGGGCCAGGAGCTCGAGCGCATGTACCGCGACGTCCGGTGCGGCGGGTTCCACCCGGCGAACCGCGCCCTCGTCTACGAGCTGGTCGGCCAGACGAAGCTCGGGATCCTCGGTGAGGAACCCCGCTGGTAGACGCCACGGCGACAGCCGAGTGACGGGCTCCCGGTTCACGCCGGAGCCCGTCATCGCGCGTCGCTAGGCTCCGCGCGTGCAGGAGATCGAGACCGACTACCTGGTCGCGGGGGCGGGTGCAGCCGGGATGGCGTTCACCGATGCGCTGATCACCGACTCCGATGCCGACGTGGTGATGGTGGACCGGCGTCACCGTCCGGGCGGCCATTGGAACGACGCGTATCCGTTCGTGCGGCTCCACCAGCCCTCGGCGTTCTACGGCGTGAACTCGCGCGTCCTCGGGACCGACGCGATCGACGAAGTCGGTCCGAACGCCGGCTTCTACCACCGGGCGACGGGGGCCGAGATCTGCGACTACTTCTCCCGCGTGCTCGACGAGCACCTCCTGCCGTCGGGCCGGGTGCGCTGGTTCGGGATGAGCGACGTCGTCGACGACGGATCATCGGGTGAGCACCGGTTCGTCTCGCGTCTCACCGGTGAGGCGACCGCGGTGCGCGTGCGTCGCCGGGTCGTCGACGCGACGTACCTCGAGACCGCGGTGCCGTCGACGCACACGCCGCCCTTCGCCGTCGATCCGGGCGCGCTCCTGATCCCGGTCAACGATCTCGTCGGGTTGACCGAGCCCGCCACCGGCTACACGGTCATCGGTGGCGGGAAGACCGCGATGGACGCGTGTACGTGGCTCCTCGACAACGGGGTGGAACCCGACGCGATCCGGTGGATCCGCCCGCGCGACGCCTGGCTCCTCGACCGGGCCAACACCCAGCCGATCGATCGCCTGCCCGCGATGATGGAGAGTGTCTCGCTCAACCTCGAGGCCGCGGCGCTCGCGGAGTCGGTCGACGATCTCTTCGTCCGCCTCGAGGAGAGCGGACAGCTCGTCCGGATCGATCCGAGCGTCGAGCCCACGATGTACCGGTGTGCGACTGTGAGCGCCGACGAGTTGGCGAGCCTGCGGCGGATCCACGACGTCGTCCGGATGGGACGGGTGGTGCGCATCGGCACCGACGAGATCGAGCTCGAGGAGGGGACCATTCCTACCGACGTCGGACACGTCCACGTCGACTGCACCGCCGCGGGACTGCGCGTCGGCCCGGGCCGACCGATCTTCGAACCCGACCGGATCACGTTGCAGCAGATCCGGACCTGTCAGCCCACCTTCAACGCCGCGCTCGTCGGGTTCGTGGAGACGACCGCACGCGGCGACGCCGACAAGAACCGCCTCTGTCCGCCGAACCCGTACCCGACGGCCGCGGCCGACTGGATCTCGGCGTCGGCGATCTCCCAGCGCGCCGAGACGGTGTGGGGAAGTGAGCCCGACATGTCCGCGTGGATGGCGCGGTCCCGCCTCAACGCAGCGCGAGGCCTCGCGGACCACATGGATGATCCCCTCATGCAGGCCGCGCTCACCCGCTTCATCACGTACGGCGAGCCCGCCGTCGCAAACCTGGAGAAGCTCGGCGCCTCGATCTGAGCCCGAGACGGGGCTCAGCGGTCGAAGACGCTCACGACCTCGACGTGGAACGTGTGCGGGAACAGGTCGACCGGAGTCGCGTACGTGAGCGCGTAGCCGGCGCGGCGGAGCAGTTCGGTGTCGCGCCCGAGGCTCGCGGCGTCGCAGCTGACGAGGATCAGGCGACGGCCCCCGCTCGCGGCGACGACGTCGACACCGGCTCGCTCGAGACCGGCGCGGCTGGGGTCGGCGACGACGAGATCGCTCACCGGCGGCTTCCACGTGCCGACGTCGGCCCGTACCGACGACACGTCGAGCCCCGAGAGGTTCGTGCGGGCGTCGTCCACCGCGCTGTGGTTGGTCTCGACCGTGGTCACGGACCAACCGCGGTGGGCGAGCACACCCCCGAACACACCGACCCCGCTGTAGAGGTCGAGCGCGCGGCCCGCGGGTTCGATCTCGGCAGCGGCCGCAATAACCGCGGCGGCGAGGGCGTCGACACCGTCGGCCCGGGTCTGGAAGAAGGAGCGGGCGGAGATCCGCCACTCGTGACCCGCGGCGAGCTCGTGGAGGTGGTCGGTGCGGACGTCGACGGGTACATGCATCGTCGTGCCGTGGGGTGTCGGGAGCGCCAGTCGTTCCCCGGTCCTCGCCCCGCACCGCACCAGCACCGCCGACGCGTCGCCGAACCGGCCGTCGACGACGAGCTCGACGAGAAGGGGATGGGCCACGAGGCATCCGTCCACAGGGACGACGCGGTGCGACCGGTAGCGACGGAACCCGGCTCGGCCCTTGGTGACCGCGGCGTGCACGGTGGTCCGGAAAGCGGTCGCAGGGAGCGGGACCGTCGGTCGGAGCCGGGCCGGCTCGTCAGCTCCCGCCGATCCGAGCGCGGCCGCGATCCGGGCGCGCTTGTACGTGTCCTGGGCGGCGAGGTGGATGTGCTGCCACTGGCACGCCCCGCAGCCCCGCGCGACCTCGGGGCAGGGCGGCGCGACCCGATCCGAGGAGGACTCGACGACCTCGACGATCCCGGCGTGGACGATCCCGCGTCGCCTGGCCAGGACCTTGACCCGGACCCGTTCACCCGGGATGGCCCCGGGAACCGAGAAGACGCGCCCGTCGGGGTCGCGAGCGAGGGCATCGCCACGCGACCCGAACTCGCCGGGAGTCAGCTCGACCTCCGTGCCGCGATCCGTGCCGGTCATGCGCCGCTAGGCACGCGACGCCGCGCCGAGCGCGCCGTGGATGGGGAGGAGGGCGGTGAACGCGGCGACGAACTGCTCGTGCATCGCGTCGTAGCGCGCCCGGTAGCGGGCCCGGGGTTCGTGCACCGAGTCGGTGGTCACGAACGGTT
>JBBQMI010000255.1:0-4013 GCA_038328825.1 Acidimicrobiia bacterium
CCACTCGTCGGTCGAGCACACCGTGAACTGGCCTTCGGTCGAGCCGTAGAACTCCCACACCGCGCCGCGGGGGAAGGTCTCGACCGCGCGCTGCTTCACCGCATCGGGACACGGCGCCCCCGCGTGCGCGACGACGCGGAACGAGTCGAGCGGTGGGATCCGATCGAGCGCGAAGATCCGCTGCAGGTGCGCGGGCGCGACGAAGGTCGTCGTCGGGCGATGGGTCGTGATCGCGGCGGCGACGGGCGCGGCCTCGAACGCGCCGGTGAGCACCACGGATCCGCCGGCGAGGAGCGTGCCGGCCGCGAACCGCAACGGCGCCGAGTGGTAGAGCGCGGACGCGACGAGGTGGACGTCGTCGGCGTCGAAGCCCCAGATCGCGCGCTCCTCCGCGAGGAGCGCGGCGGCGTCGGCTTCGTCGAGCAGGCCGCTCCACACGCCCTTCGGCGTGCCGGTCGTCCCGCTCGTGTAGAGCATCGGCCGCGCGAGCGGCGACGGACCGAGCTCGACCGACGCCGAACGGGAAGGGGACACGTCGGAGATCAGGGCGGGGAGATCGTCGCCGCGCAGGGTGAGGGCGGGCTCGGCGTCGGCGAGGAGTGCGTGCTGCTCGGCGGCCACGAGGTTCGGGTTGAGCAACACGGGGACGATGCCGGTGCGCAGCGCCCCGAGCGCCACGGCCAGGTACGCCGCGGTTCCCGACGCGATGATCGCGACGCGGTCGCCCCGGACGAGGCCGAGCGCCGCGAGCGCCCCCGCAGCCGCTCGTTGGTCGCGCTCGGACTCGTCGGCGGTGACGACGACCGCGCTCGTGGCGCTGCTCATGGCGCTCATCATGCCCGTCACCGCTCCCCGACGTCCCCTCCACGCCCACGGGTGTGCTCGTCCGGGTAGCGTGCCGCCGTGCTGAGCGACGTGACCGGGTCACGGCCCGGAGCCGCCGAGATCCGCCCCGCCTGGCAGGTCGCGGCCCGAGAGGTCGCTCCCGGGGTGTACCTCTCCGAGGGCCTGTCGAACAGCTACCTCGTCGTCACGCCCGCCGGACGGGTCGTGATCAACACCGGGATGGGCTTCGAGGCCGGACATCACCGCCTGCTCTACGACGCGGTGGACGCAGGTCCCGTCCGCTACGTGCTCCTCACGCAGGGTCACGTCGATCACGTCGGGGGCGTCGACCACTTCCGCGACGCCGGCACGGTCGTGGTGGCCCAGGCGAACAACGCGCAGTGCCAGGCCGACGACGCCCGCATCCACCGGTTCCGGGTGAAGCGCTCGATGCCGTACTGGGCGAACGCGATCCGACAGGCCGACGAGTTCATCCGCCGCCAGCCGGCCGACGCACCGGTGCCGGCCCAGAGCACCCCGACGCCCGACGTGGTGTTCGACGACCGCTACGAGTTCGAGCTCGGCGGGACCACGTTCGAGTGCATCTCCACCCCTGGCGGCGAGACGCTCGACTCGATGGTGATCCGACTCCCGGATCGAGGCGTGGCGTTCGTGGGGAACGTGTTCAGCGCGCTGTTCGGCCACTTCCCGAACCTGGTCACGCTGCGCGCCGACCGGTTGCGATTCGCGTTGCCGTTCGTCGACGCGGTGCAGACCGTGATCGACCTCGAACCCGAGTTGCTGTGCACCGGTCACTTCGCGCCGATCCGTGGCCGCGACACGATCCGCTCCGAGCTCGAGCGCGTCCGCGACGCTGTGCAGTACGTGCACGACGAGACGGTGTCGGGCATGAACGCGGGCGTCGACGTGACCACGCTGATGCGCGACATCCGACTTCCCGACCATCTCGAGCTCGGCGAGGGGTACGGCAAGGTCTCCTGGGGGGTGCGGTCGATCTGGGAGGCGTACACCGGCTGGTTCCACGCCCGCGCGACCACCGAGCTCTACCCGGTCGCGCCGACCGTGGTGGCCCCCGATCTCGTCGCGCTCGCAGGCGGCGCCGACGCCGTCGTCGACGTCGCGCTCGCTCGTCTCGACCGCGGGGAGGCGATCGAGGCGGTTGCGCTGCTCGAGATCGCGCTCGCAGCCGAGCCCGACGACGTCGGCGCGCTCCGGGCGTTCGTCGCCGCGCACGAGGTGCTCCTCGCACAGCACGAGGCGCAACACGTCGACGGCTTCGAGAACTTCTGGCTCACGGGCTGGCTGCGGTACCAGATCACGATCACGACCGAGCGACTGCAACCGCTGACATGAGCGCTGCGGATCCGACGTCCGACGAGCTGGTCGACACGGCGGTCTCCGAAGCCGGTCTCGACGACTTCGGCGACTGGGCCTGGCGCGACGGCCTCGACGCGTTGACCGCATCCATCGCGGTCGACGCCGAGCTGAACGACGCGGGACGCTTCATCATGCGCGCCTGGACCCACGACCGGCTCGTGAACCGACTGCGTGTCGTCGCCTGGTTGCGCGCCCATCCCGAGGCGTCGCGTGGAACGGTCCGCGCACCGATCGTCGTCGCCGGAATGCTCCGGACGGGGACGACGATCCTCCTCGAGCTGCTCGCCCAGGATCCGGCGAACCGTCCGCTCATGAAGTGGGAGGGGCTCACGAGCGTCCCGCCACCGAGGGCCGCGACCTTCCACGACGATCCGCGCATCGCCGTCGAGGTCGCGAAGCAGGAGGCGATCTACGCGATGGTGCCGGAGCTCAAGGCGGTGCACTGGGAACCGGGCGACGGACCCACCGAGTGCGTTGCGTTGCTCACGCAGTCGTTCCGCGCCCAGGACTGGCACGGCCTGTTCCGGGTGCCGAGCTACGTCGAGTGGTTCCACGGGTGCGACATGGGTCCGGCGTACGCGTACCACCGGGCCTCGCTCGAGCTGCTGCAGTCCGAAGCGCCGGGACGGTGGGTGCTGAAGGCCCCGGGTCACCTGCTCGCGCTCGACACCCTCTTCGCCACGTATCCCGACGCCCGTCTCGTCGTGACGCACCGCGATCCGCTCGAGACGGTGCCCTCGAGCATCTCGCTCTCGGTCACCGCCCGACCCGACTCGCTCACGAGCGCGTGGTCGAACGGCTCGTCCGGGAACGAGTCGCTCGGCGCGTACTTCGCGCGGCTCTGGGTCGACGTCCTCGGGCTCATGGTCGACCGGCTCGGCGAGTTCCGCGACCGGCGTCCCGATGTCGCGGTTCACGACCTGCACTACCGCGATCTCGTTGCCGATCCGGTCGGAGCGGTCGCCGCCATCTACGCCCACTGGGGTGACGAGATGACCCCGGAGGCGGCGCAGAGGATGCACGACTACCTCGAGGGCCATCCGAAGGGCCGGCACGGCGCCCACCACTACTCAGTGGCCGACTTCGGTCTCGACGAGCGCGCCGTGCGCGACCGCTTCGCCGACTACTGCGAGCGCTTCGACGTGCTGGAGCCGGCGCGATGAGCGAGCTCCGGCTCGCGCTGGTCGGGTGCGGCGCGATCAACGACTGGCACGCGACCGCGCTCGCGGCCGCGGCGCCGCGCACGGCCGTGACCGCGTGCGTCGACGTGGATCCCGACCGCGCCGCCGCGGCCGCGAAGCGTCATCCCGGGGCCGCAGTGTTCAGCTCGTTTGCCGACGCGATCGCGAGCGGCACGTTCGATGCGGTCGACCTGATGGTTCCGCACCACCTCCACGAGGAGCTCGCCACGGCGTCGTTCGCGGCGGGCAAGCACGTGCTGCTGGAGAAGCCGATGGCCCCGACGCTCGACGCGTGCGATCGGATCCTCGCCGCGGCCCGCGCCGCGGGGACCGTCTTCATGGTGGCCGAGAACGCGCAGTACTGGCCCGAGGTGCTGATCGCGCGGCAGCTCCTCGCCGACGGCGCGATCGGCGAGCTGGTCACCGCGCGGGCTTGGCACTGCTTCCCACCGTTCGGCGACTTCTATGCGGGCGACGACCCATGGCGGTTCGCACTCGCGGCTGCGGGTGGCGGCGTCGCGATCGACGCCGGTTCCCACTGGCTCCGGCCGCTGCGGATGTGGTGCGGGGAGCTCTCCGAGGTCGTCGCGGTGACCGGTCGGCCACTGC
>JBBQMI010000256.1:0-4000 GCA_038328825.1 Acidimicrobiia bacterium
GTGACGGTGCCTTCGGTGGTCTCCGCGGTGAAGTTCGGGGCTTCGTCGCCCAAGCGGATCGCCATGTGGTTCCTCCAAGTGATTCGAGTCGTTCGGTCGGGGAGTGCCCTGGGGAGCCGTCGTAGGCTCCGACGCCAGACAACGCCACGCTAACGGCGACGATTCCGAAAGTCGAGTTAAATGGTCGGATTACCGGGCGACGGGCCGCCTCGCCTCGGCCTCGCGACCCGGATCCGGCGGATCGCGGTCGACATCACCCCGCTCCGTGCATCGCGCGACTTCCGGCTCCTGTGGATCGGCGAGCTGGTCTCCGAGACCGGCTCGTTCATGGGTCTCGTCGCCCTGTACATCCAGGTGTACCGGCTCACGCACTCGGCATTCGCGGTCGGAGCGATCGGTCTCGTGCAGCTGGTGCCGCTCGTCGGGGTCACCGTGCTCGGCAGCCCGCTCATCGACCGCATCGACCGGCGCCGGCTCCTGCTCGTGGCCCAGACCGGCCAGGCGGTGGCGTCGGGGGTGCTGCTCGCGGTCACCGTGGTCGGCCACCCCCACATCGTGATCGTGTACCTCGCTGCCGCGGCGATCGCGGGCCTCTCGGGCTTCGCGCTGGCGGTGCGGACGGCGATCACCCCGAACCTCGTACCGGAATCGCAACTCGCGGCTGCGCTCACGCTGAACCAGGCGATGTTCCAGACGTCGCTCATCGTCGGGCCCGCGATCGGCGGGATCGTCGTCGGACGCTTCGGCCTCGTGTGGGCGTACGGCATCGACGTCGTGAGCTTCGTCGCGACGATCGGCGCCGCGGCGCTCATGTCGGCGCAGCCCCCGAAGCGCGACGTGACCGATCCCGAATCGGAACGCGCGGCCGAGACGACGGGCTGGGCGTCGATCGTTGCCGGGTTCCAGTACCTGCGCGGGAAGCGGGTGCTCCAGAGCGTCTTCATCGTCGACCTCATCGCCATGACCTTCGGGATGCCACGGGCGCTCTTCCCGATCCTGGCCATGACCCAGTTCCACGCGGGTCCCGAGGTCGTCGGCATCCTCTTCTCCGCCGTGTCGGTCGGTGCGCTCAGCGCGGCCCTCACCGCTGGTTGGGTCGGTCGGGTGCACCGGCAGGGTCTGGCCGTGCTCGTCGCGGTGGCGGTGTGGGGGCTCGGCATCGTCGGGTTCGGGCTCGCGGGCGACCGACTCGTCGTGGCGATGGCGTGTCTCGCGGTCGCCGGAGCGGCCGACGTGGTGTCGGCGGTCTTCCGCGGCACGATCCTCCAGACGACCGTGCCCGACGACCTGCGCGGGCGGCTCTCGGCGGTGAACATCGTGGTCGTCACCGGAGGTCCCCGACTCGGCGACGTCGAGGCCGGCATCGTCGCCTCGCTCGCGTCGCCGACCGTGTCGGTGATCACGGGCGGCCTGCTCTGCCTCGTGGGTGTCGTCGCGTTGGGCCTCGCGGTGCCGTCGTTCGCCCGGTACCGACCCGGCGACGCCACGTGAACGCGCCGCACCGCCGGCCCGTTTGACGCCGTGCCGCCGGTGCGATCACATACCCGGATGGCCGGGTACTCGGGCACCCCGTTGCCGAAGAAGCTCGGGATCGTCGACGGCACCCGGCTCGCGCTCATCAGCGCGCCGGAGGGCTTCGAGGCCACGCTCGGCGGACTGCCTCCGGGGGTCTCGATCACGGAACAGGCCCGGGGCCGCCTCGACGTGATCGTCTTCTTCGCGACGCGGCGACGCGAGCTCGAACGGCGCTTCCCGGTGTTCGCCCGCGCGCTCGTCCCCGACGGCGGGCTGTGGGTCGGCTGGCCGAAGCGGACGTCGGGCGTGGCGACCGACCTCACCGGCGACGTCGCGCGCGAGATCGGTCTCACCGCTGGGCTCGTCGACAACAAGGTGTGCGCGATCGACGACATCTGGTCGGGCCTCCGGTTCGTCTACCGCCTCGCCGATCGCCCCGTGTCCGATCGCCCCGTGTCCGATCGCCCGGTGCCCGGACGTCCCTCGCGCAACGGTCGGACCTGACCCGTGTGCGGACGCTACGTCCAGATCTCGTCGCCGACGTTGCTGGCGGAGCGCTTCGACGTCGACGAGGTCGTCACCACAACCCTGGAACCCGACTACAACGTCGCGCCCCGCGACGACGTCTACGGCGTCGTCGAGCGGGAGCGGGGTACGAGGGTGCTCGAGTCGTTGCGGTGGGGGCTCGTGCCGTCGTGGGCCGAAGACCTCAAGATCGGTGACCGGATGATCAACGCCCGGGCCGAGACGCTGGCCGAGAAGCCGGCCTTCCAGCGCGCCTTCGCCCGGCGCCGTTGCATCCTGCCGGCCGACGGCTTCTACGAGTGGCGGGCGCTGCCGAAGCAGGGAACCGGGCGGGCGCGGAAGCAGCCGATGTTCATCCACCGGCGCGACGGTGAGCCGCTCGCCTTCGCGGGCCTGTGGGACACGTGGCGGGATCCCGCCGATCGCGAGTCGCCCTGGGTCGTGTCGTGCGTGATCGTCACGACGCGTGCGAACGACGTGCTCGTGCCGATCCACGACCGCATGCCGGTCGTGCTCCCCGAAGCGGCGTGGTCGACCTGGCTCGATCCGGTGGAGCGCGATCTCGACCGGCTCGCTCCCTTGCTCGTCCCCGCACCGTCGGAGTGGTTCGAGGTCTTCCCGGTGAGCACCCGCGTGAACAAGGCCGACCACAACGGCCCCGATCTCGTCGAGCCGGTCGAGCCCGTCACCCTGTTCCAATAGGTTGAAGGCATGAATCACCTCGAAGCGATCCGAAGCGGTTCCGCGGCCCTCGTGGCATCCGCACGGTCAGCAGGAATCGATGCGCCGATACCGTCGTGCCCCGACTGGGACGTCCACGAGCTCGTGTTCCACACGGGAATGACGCACCGGTGGGCGACGACGCTCGTGGCGACTCGTGCGACGGGATACGTCGCCCCTGACCTCGGCGAGCTCCCGACCGAACGCGAAGCGATCTTCGACTGGTTCGAAGACGGCGTCCGGCGCTTCCTCGACGTGCTGGGTACGACCGATCCGGAGACAGCCGTGTGGGCATGGGGGAGTGATCAGCACGCCCGATTCTGGTCGCGTCGGATGGCACACGAGACGGCCGTTCACAGCTGGGATGCGAGCCACGCCACCGGTGAGGACCGGCCGATCCCGACTGAGCTCGCGGTCGACGGAATCGACGAGCAGCTCGAGAACATCCCGTTCATGACGCCGTTCCGACCCGAGGTCGCCACCCTGCGGGGCGACGGTGAGTCGATCCACCTCCACGCCACCGACACCGAAGGCGAATGGTTGATCCGTTTCACCGCTGACGGCATCGAGACGACGCGCGAGCACGTCAAGGGCGACGTCGCCGCGCGCGGCTCCGCGTCGGGCTTGTTCCTGTTCCTCGTCGGGCGCGTGCCTCCGTCAGACCTCGAGGTCTTCGGCGACGCCGCGCTCCTCGACCGCTGGCAACGCGACTTCAGCTTCTAGCCCACGACGTTTGGGGATTCCGCACCAGCACGTGGCGCTCAACACCCGAACGTCGCGTTCGTCAGGAGGGTTCCAACGCGTTGCGGAGGACGTCGATGACGTGCTCGCGTCGTTCCTTCAGCATCGCGGGTGACAGCGGGTCCTCGTCGAGCAGCGACGTGACGAGGGGCGCGTCCGAGAGGTACGAGAGCACCGCGCCGTACCCGGTGAGCAGCAGCTGGCGTGCGTCGTAGCGGCGCAGTCGGCCCGCGTCCATCTCGCGCTCGAGGAACATGGTGCCGCGGTCGAACCACGGCCGGATCGTCTCTCCGAGCTCGTCTGCGAGCGGCGATCCGCCCTCGAGCGCTTCGCGGCGGACGAGGCGGACGAACTCAGGGTGCTCCTCGAAGAACTGGAACGCGGCGCGCAACACCCGTTCGACCTGGGGCCAACCCTCGCGGTCGGGCGCGGCCACGGCCTGCTCGACGAGCGACAGCCAGTCGGCGAACGACTCGAGCAGCACCGCGCGGTAGAGCGC
>JBBQMI010000257.1:0-3996 GCA_038328825.1 Acidimicrobiia bacterium
GCCGGTTCGTCACCGGCTTCACCGGCGAGCAGTACGCCCTGCCCGAGGCCGTCGACGCCCTCCGGAGGGTGCGCAAGCTCGAGCGGACGGGCGAGACGATCACGCTGTCCGGCGCCGACCCCCTCAACCTCGTCGGCGTGATCGTGCCCGGCGTCACCGTGCACGCGGTGCGCACGAACCGGGTCGTCTACGTCGACGGCCTGCCCGAAGCTGAGCTCATGGGATGAGCACCACCCGGCCGACGGCCTGGCGACTCTCGAGGTAGGCGTGGGCCGCGGCGGCCTCGGCGAGGGGGTAGGTGCGGTCGACGACGACTTCGAGCGCGCCCGACGCGACCGCGTCGATGTGGCGGGCGATCATCTCCCGCGTACGCGGGTTGGTGATCTCGGCGCCGAGGAACACGCCGGTGAGGGAGTGGTTCCCCGCACCGAGCGTCGAGATGTCGAACGGCTGCGGGTCGCGGCCGGCACTGCCGACACTGATGAGCCGACCCCGGTACACGAGGCACTGCACGCTCCCGGCCAGCACTCGCCCACCGACGGAGTCGACGGCGAGATCGACGCCGCGGCCACCGGTCGCGGCGCGCACGGTGTCGACCCAGCCCTCGCGGGCGTAGTTCACGGGATGGTCGATGCCGAGGTGACGGACGCGTTCGAGCCGCTCGTCGCTCGACGCGGTCGCGATGACCGTGGCGCCTGCGGCCTTCGCGAGTTGGATCGCGGCGATCCCCACGCCGCCCGCGGCGGCATGGATGAGCACGGTCTCGCCCGCCTGCAGATGGCCGAACTCGAAGAGACAGTCGTCGGCGGTGCCGAACGGGATGGGCACGCACGCGATCGCGACGAGGTCGGCGCCGTCGGGTACGGGCCAGGCGACCGCGGCCGGGACCGCGCGCAGCTCCGCGTGGGAGCCCCACAGGAACGTAGTGACCACGCGTTCGCCGACGGTGCGATCCGTGACCTCGGCTCCCACCTCGATGATCGTGCCCGCGCACTGGTAGCCGACGACATGTGGGTGCGTCGCCATCTCACCGCCGGCGCGGTTCAGCGTGTCGCCACCCTCGATGCTGATCGCCTCGACACGCACCAGCACGTCGCCGGGACCGCACTCCGGATCGGGGAAGTCCTCGTACTGCAGGACTTCGGGGCCGCCCGTCTCGTGGTACACCGCTGCCTTCATGCACGCGACCCTAGGTCGGGCGCCGGTTCGGTGGCGGCGGTCAGTGTCGCCGGATCCGGCCGAGGCCTTCCTGGGCGACGGTGGCCACATGCGCGCCGGCGCGGTCGAAGACCTGCGCGATGCCCATCCCGCGCGCGTTCGCGACGCCGTGACCCTCGATCGAGAAGAGCAACCACTGGTCGGCCCGGATCGGTCGGTGGAACCAGACCGCGTGGTCGAGGCTCGCAGCCATCATCGAGTCCCAGTCGCCGCCCGACGGGTGTGGGAGCAGCGCGACCCCGAGGAGGTCCTCGTCGGACAGGTACGCGAGCGCGCACGCGTGCACCATCGGATCCTCGCCGAGCGGTTCGGGCACGCGCATCCACGCGAGCTCGTGGGGCTGCGGGTCCCGCACGACGCTGATGACGCGGTGGTCCATGAACAGCGTGGTCTCCATCGGCTCGAACGCGTCGGGCGGGGCGATGCCCGCCGGCATCTCGACCCGCTGGACGTCGGCGCCGGCCTCCTCGACCTGGAAGCTCGCGATGAGGTTGAGGATGGCTCCGCCGGCCTGCGACGCGATCACCTGGCGGGTGCAGAACGAACGACCGTCGCGCACCCGCTCGACCTCGAAGAGCACCGGTGCTTTCTCGTCGCCGGGACGTACGAAGTACGCGTGCAGGGAGTGGACCCGGTACTCGGGCGCAACCGTCAGCCCCGCAGCGCGCAACGCCTGGGCGACGACCTGGCCGCCGTAGATCCGGTCCCACCCGACCGCGGGCGAGACGCCGAGGAAGGCGTCGGGCTTCACGACCTCGAGGTCGAGCAACGAGACGAGGTCGGTGACGGGATGCAGCGAGACGCTCATGACCCCAGGTTCGCGCACCACGACGATCCGGCGGGGCTCAGAGCGCGCGCACGACGCGGGCGGGGTTGCCGACCGCGAGCACGCCGGCCGGGAGGTCGGCGACGACCACGCTCCCGGCGCCGACCACGGTGTTCTCACCGATGGTGACGCCCTGACAGACGATGACCCCACCACCGAGCCACACGCCGTCGTGGAGCACGATGGGCGCGGCCGACTCGACCTTCGTGCGCCGTTCCGCGGCGTCGAGCGGGTGCGTCGGCGTGAGGAGCTGCACGTTCGGCCCGATCTGCACGTCGGCGCCGATCGTGACCGCGGCGCAGTCGAGGATCACGGCGCCGTAGTTGATGAAGGAGCGATCACCGATGCTCACGTTGATGCCGTAGTCGCAGCTCAACGGCGGCTCGACCTCGACGCCGACGCCGACCTGGCCGAACAGGGCCCGGACGATCCGGTCGCGGTCGCCCGCATTCGCAGCTCGGGCGGCGTTGAAGCGGTCGATCTGGCGGTGGCAACGCTCGCGCGCGTTCACCAGCTCCGGATCCGCCGGGTTGTACGTCTCGCCCCGGCGCATCCGATCCTGGGCGTCGCTCATCAGGATGCGGGGGTGTCGGCCCGCGGCTTCTTCGAGTTGCGGAGGCGACCGCGCGTTGCCTGGTCGAGGATCACCTTCCGGAGTCGCACCGACTGCGGCGTGACCTCGACGCACTCGTCGTCGGCGATGAACTCGAGCGCCTGCTCGAGCGACATCGGCCGGGGCGGCGTGAGCCGCACCGTGTCGTCGGACGACGACGACCGCATGTTGGTGAGCTTCTTCTCCTTGGTGGGGTTCACGTCCATCTCGTCGGCGCGGGCGTTCTCGCCGACGATCATCCCCTCGTAGACCTCCACACCGGGACCGACGAGCAGTTGGCCGCGCTCCTGGAGCGCCATGAGCGCGAACGCGCGGGTGTCGCCCCGACGGTCGGCGACCATCGACCCGTTCGGTCGCGTCTTCAGCTCACCGAACCACGCTTCGTAGCCCTCGAACACGTGGTGCAGGATGCCGGTGCCGCGCGTCTCGGTCATGAACTCGGTGCGGAAGCCGATGAGCCCCCGCGCCGGCACGACGTACTCCATGCGCACCCAGCCGGTGCCGTGGTTCACCATGTTGTCGAGGCGACCCTTGCGCAACGCGAGCAGCTGGGTGACGACACCCAGGTAGTCCTCGGGGACGTCGATCGCGACCCGCTCGACGGGCTCGTGGAGCTTGCCGTCGACCTCACGGGTGACGACCTGAGGCTTGCCGACGGTGAGCTCGAAGCCCTCGCGCCGCATCTGCTCGACGAGCACCGCGAGCTGCAGCTCACCGCGGCCCTGGACCTCCCACGCGTCGGGGCGTTCGGTGGGCAGCACCCGCAACGAGACGTTGCCGATCAGCTCGGCGTCGAGCCGGCTCCGCAGCTGGCGCGCCGTGAGCTTGTCGCCCTCGGTTCCGTTGAGCGGCGACGTGTTGATCCCGATGGTCATCGCCAGGCTCGGCTCGTCGACGGTGATCGCCGGGAGCGCGACCGGGTTCTCGGGATCGGCGAGCGTCTCACCGATCGTGACCTCGGGCAGACCGGCGATCGCGCAGATCTCGCCGGGACCGGCCTCGGCCGCGTCGACGCGGTCGAGCGACTCCGTGACGTAGAGCTCGGTGAGCTTCACGTTCTCGATGGTGCCGTCGAGTCGACACCACGCGACCGTCTTGCCCTTCGCGAGCGTGCCGTGCTGCACCCGGCAGAGCGCGAGCCGACCGACGTACGGCGACGCGTCGAGGTTGGTGACCAACGCCTGGAGCGGGTGGCCCTCCTCGTAGGCGGGCGCCGGCACGGTCGCGAAGAGCGTGTCGAACAGCACCTCGAGATCTTCGCCCGGGTACTCGGGGTCGAGCGTTGCCTGCCCGGCGCGTGCGTTGCAGTAGACGATCGGGAACTCGATCTGCGTCTCGT
>JBBQMI010000258.1:0-3989 GCA_038328825.1 Acidimicrobiia bacterium
GGACACCGGTGACGAGGATGCGTTTGCCGTCGAGAAGCACGTCGACTCCGGTCGTTTCTGGTCGGCTCAGGGCGCGGGGGCGAACACGAGCGACGAGTTGTGTCCTCCGAACCCGAACGAGTTCGAGATCACGGGCGCCGATGCGACTTCGCGCGGTGCGCCCGCAATGATGTCGAGCGCGATGTCGTCACCGGCGCGTTCGAAGTTCGCAGTCGGCGGCACGACACCGGAGCGCACCGCGAGGATCGCGGCGACGGCTTCGGTCGCACCGGCCGCACCCACGAGGTGACCGGTCACACCCTTCACCGACATGACGGGTGGCGGGGTGTCGCCGAAGACCTTGTGGATCGCTTCGGCTTCCGCCGCGTCGTTCAGCGGTGTCGACGTCCCGTGCGCGTTCACGTGACCGATGTCGGCCGCGGCGAGCCCGGCGTCGTCGAGCGCGAGCTGCATGCACGCCGCCGCGCCGCTGCCCCCAGGCGACGGCGCGGTGATGTGATACGCGTCGGCGTTGCGACCGTAACCGGCGAACTCGCCGTAGATCCGGGCCCCGCGGGCCTGGGCCCGGTCGAGCCGTTCGAGCACGAGGTACGCCGCGCCCTCGCCGATCACGAAGCCGTCGCGATCGGCGTCGAACGGACGTGAGGCGTGCTCGGGGTCGTCGTTGCGGCCACTGAGCGCGCCCATGCGGCCGAACGCGGCGAGCGACACCGGTGTGATCGACGCTTCAGTGCCCCCGGCGACCACGAGGTCGGCCGAACCTTCGCGGATCAGTCGGGCGGCTTCGCCGATCGCATTGGAGCCGGCCGCGCAGGCGGTGGTGATGCAGAGGTTGGGTCCGGTGAAGCCGTAGTGCATCGAGATCACGCCGGCGGTCGCGTTGGGCATCATCATCGGGATGAAGAACGGAGAGATGCGACTCGGTCCCCGGGTGATGTACGTCTCGATGCCGTCTTCCATGGTGCTGAGGCCACCGATCCCGGTGCCGCTCATCACGGCGCAGCGCGCGGGGTCGCCACCGATGTCGCCGGCGTCGGCGAGCGCGTCGGCCGCAGCCGCGAACCCGAGCTGGGTGGCCCGGTCCATGCGGCGGCTCTCCTTCGGCCCGACATAGGGGACGGGGTCGAAGTCGGCGACCTCGCAGCCGAACTGCACCGGGAGGTCGCCGGGATCGAACCGCTGGATGCGCGCCGCGGTCGCCCGTCCAGCCAGGAGCGTGGTCCAGAAGGTGTCGAGGTCACTTCCCGCCGGGGTCTTCACCCCCATGCCGGTGATGACGACGCGGGCGCGCGCGCTCACGCCTCGATGGGTTCGTTTTACTCCGCCGTCTCGATCGCTCACCCGGTTCACGTCCTTCGGTCCGTTTCCGACGCCTCCGCTCCACTCACGATGGGCTGCCCACCTTGCCGAGGACGAGGTCGACCGCCTGCCCGACGGTCGCGACGCCTTCGAGGTCTTCCTCGGGCACGGTGATGTCGAAGCGCTCTTCGAGACCCATCACCAGCTCGACGAGGTCGAGGCTGTCGGCATCGAGGTCTTCCTTGAAGCGGGCCTCTTCAGTCACCGATCCCTCGTCGACGCTCAGCACCTCGACGGCCACTTCACGGATGGCGATCAGCGCTTCGGCTCGTTCCATCGGGGTTCTCTCCTGTTGTCTCGTGAGCGGGGGCTCACCGGGTGGGGATGCTGCTTCGAAAATGTTTCGGGCGTCCGTTGTTTCGCGTGCCGGTCAGGCGCCCATGGCGAGGCCGCCGTCGACGGGCACGAGCGCGCCGGTCACGTAACCGGCGAGGTCGGTGCAGAGGAAGGCGACGACCGCGGCGCACTCCTCCGGGGTGCCGAAGCGGCCGAGCGGAACGGCCTCCTCGGCTCGGGCCCGCCACTCGGCGGGCATGTCCTCGGTCATCGCGGTCACGATAGGGCCGGGGGCGACCACATTGCAGGTAATCCCGCGGGGTGCCATCTCGCGGGCGACCGACCGGCTGAGCCCGAGGAGCCCGGCCTTCGCGGCCGAGTAGTTGGCCTGCCCGGCGCCGCCCATGTGCCCGGCGACCGACGAGACGCTCACGATCCGTCCGAAGCGGGCCTTCATCATCTTCGGCAGCGCCCGTCGGATCGTGTGGAAGGCGCCGTCGAGGTCGACGTTGAGCACCGAGCGCCAGTGTTCGTCGGTCATGCGGATGATCAGCCCGTCGCGGTTGATCCCCGCGTTGTTCACGAGGAGGGCGACCGGACCGAACGCGGATTCGACGGTGTCGAACGCCGCGCCGACCGACTCGGAGTCGCCGACGTCGGCCTGGACCGCGAGCGCCTTCGCGCCTGCACTCTCGATCGCGGCGGTGGTAGCGGCGGCGCCGTCGGTGTCGCTCGAGTAGAGGAACGCGACCTGATGGCCGGCTTCGGCGAGTGCGACCGCGACCGCTCGGCCGATGCCGCGCGACCCACCGGTCACGAGGGCGACGCGCGCAGCCGGTTCGGCCTCGGTCATGGTCGACCCCATCGGACGAGCGCGGTGGCCCAGGCCATCCCGGCGCCGAACCCCGAGAGGAGCACGAGGTCGCCGTCGGTGAGGCGACCGTCGTCGGCGGCTTCGGCCAGCGCGAGCGGGATCGACGCAGCCGAGGTGTTGCCGAACCGCTCGATGTTCACGATGGTGCGCTCCCGGGCGATGCCGAGCCGTTGCGCGGCTGCGTCGATGATCCGGACGTTGGCCTGATGGGGTACGAACCAGTTCACCTCGGAGGATGCCACGCCGGCGCGCTCGAGCGTGGCCACTCCGGAGTCGACCACGGCGCGCACCGCTCGACGGAAGATCTCCTGGCCCTGCATCTTCACGAAGTGGTCGCCCGCGGCGAGGTTCTCGGCAGTGGTGGGAATTCGGCTGCCGCCGGCCGGGATGCCGAGCGCTCCCGTGGCGGTGCCGTCGCAGCCGAAGTCCCAGGCGAGGAGCCCCGGGCCCGTGCCGTCGAGCGACTCGACGGCGGAGAGCACGGTGGCCGCGGCGCCGTCGCCGAAGAGGATGCACGTGCCCCGGTCGGCGGGATCGACGAAGCGCGTCAGCGTGTCGGAGCCGATCACGAGCGCATGCCGCAGCGGACCGGCGGTGAGGAGCGCAGCCGCGGTCACGAGCGCGTACGTGAACCCGGAACAGCTCGCGCCGACGTCGAACGAACCGCACCGCAGGCCGAGGCCGTCGGCGACGAACGCGCCGGTGTGCGGCATGGTCTGTTCCGGAGTGGTCGTCGCGACCACGAGCAGGTCGATGGCGTCGGGGGTGAGTCCGGCCTGCTTGATCGCCCCGGCTCCCGCGGAGATGCCGAGCGAGGCGGTCGTCTCGTCGCCGGTAGCGATGCGCCGCTCGCGGATGCCGGTGCGCTCGACGATCCACTGGTCGTCGGTGTCGACGAGCTCCTCGAGCTCGCGGTTGGTGAGGACGCGCTCCGGAACCGCGGTGCCCCATCCGGTGACCGCGGCCCTGATCGTTCCGCCCACGTCAGGTGGCGCGGAGCCAGGCGATCGGTTCGCCCACGCGGAGGCGTTCGCCCGCAGTGGCCATCATCCCGATCAGGAACCCCGCGAACGGACTCGTGACCGGCGTGGCCGAGTTCGGTCCGTGCAGGGTGCCGATCGTCTGGCCGGCCACCACGGGTTCACCCTCGTCGGTTCGGGGACCGGGAGTCGCGGGCTCGAAGACGCCCGAAGTCGGCGCGACGATGACCCGTTCGGGGACGTCGAGGATCTCTCCGGCGGGCAGCAGCGTGGTCATGCGGGGAGCACCTCCTGATCGGCGAGCGTGTCTGACGGTTGCGCGATGCCGCGCACGGTGATGTCGGGCACCGTGCGTTTGGCGAGCGCGGCGAGCATCGAGCCGTTACCGACCTCGAGGAACGTCGTCGCGCCGAGGCCGACGAGCGTGAGCTGGACCTCGCGCCAACGCACCGGTACTTCCACGTGGCGCGACAGCCGGGTCGTCCAACCGTCGGCGTCGG
>JBBQMI010000259.1:0-3964 GCA_038328825.1 Acidimicrobiia bacterium
GCTCGCGTCGCTGCCTGATGCCGACGAGCTCGGCGCCGGCCGACTCTTGACCGCGGCGACGCTGCGTGCCATCGACACCGCGCACGGCGGCGGCTTCTACCGCGTGCCGGTCGAGGCGGAGACCGATCCGCCCGCTGCCGACGCGACCTTCGACGGCACCGAGCCCGTGATCGACGTGCAGACACACCTCGTGTCGCCGGCGCGATGGGGTCGTGGCGGCGAGGCACTCGCCGGGTTCCTCCGTATGGTCGACCCCGAGCGATGGAGCGACGCGCTCGACCCCCACCTCCTCGCGGCGTCGCAGTGGGCGGCCCAGGTGTTCGGCGGGAGCGAGACCGCGGTCGCGCTCATCACCGCGCTCCCCGGCCTCCCCGAAGACATGGTGCTCCCGAACGACGAGATCGCCGCGGTGCGCGAGATCGTCGACCGGTACGCCGACGCCGGACGCGTGCTCACCCACACGATCGTGCATCCCAACCTCGGCGAGGCCGAGCTCGACCGGATGGTCGGCTGGCGCGATGCGCTGCAGCCGTCGGGCTGGAAGGTGTACACGCTCTGGGACCCACCCGAGCTCGCAGCCACACCACAAGGATCCGGTGGCTTCTTTCTCGACGACGAGCGGTGGGGCTTCCCGTTCCTCGAACGCGTGCGCGACCTCGGCCCGCGCCTCGTCTGCGCGCACAAGGGCATCGCCGGGCCGGTGCCCGACGCAACGCCGGCCGGCGCTTCGCCGCGCGACGTCGGTCCCGCCGCGGCTGCGTTCCCCGAGGTCGACATCGTCGTGTACCACTCGGGGTACGACGTCGACGCCCGCAGCGAGGAAGGCGCGTTCGAGCCATCGGGTCACGGCGTGAACCGGCTCGTGCGCAGCCTCACCGATGCCGGCGTCGACCCCGGCGCGAACGTGTGGGCCGAGCTCGGCAGCACGTGGTTCCTCATGCTGCGCCGCCCGCGCGAGGCCGCGCACGTGCTCGGCAAGCTGCTGCTCGCGGTGGGCGAGGACCGGATCGTATGGGGCACCGACTCGATCTGGTACGGCCCGCCGCAGCCGTTGATCGACGCGTTCCGCGCCTTCACCATCCCCGAGGATCTCCGCGCCCGGTACGGGTACCCGGAGCTCACGCCCGCGGTGAAGGAGAAGATCCTGAGCCGGAACGCGGCGCGGCTCTACCGAGTGGCGCCCCGCCCGCGTGACGACGGTGCCTGGATCGCCGAGGCCACCGAGGCCCTACGATCCCGCCGATGAGTGAGCGGACCGATCCCAATCGCTGGTGGCGAGACGGCGTGCTCTACCAGATCTACCCGCGCAGCTATGCCGACACGAACGGCGACGGGGTCGGCGATCTGCAGGGCGTGATCGCCAAGCTCGACCACCTCGCGTGGCTCGGGATCGACGGCATCTGGCTCGACCCGATCACCGTCTCGCCGAATGCCGACTGGGGCTACGACGTCTCCGACTTCACCGACGTCGAACCGAGCCTCGGCACTCTCGCCGACGCCAACGAGCTGATCGCCGAGGCGGGGCGCCGGGGCATCCGCATCATCCTCGACATCGTCCCGAACCACACGAGCATCGAGCACCCGTGGTTCACCGCGTCGCGCTTGTCGCGCGACGACCCGAAACGCGACTGGTTCGTCTGGGTCGATCCCGCTCCCGACGGTGGACCGCCCAACAACTGGCAGAGCAACTTCGGCGGACCCGCGTGGACGCTCGACGACGCGACCGGTCAGTACTACCTCCACAACTTCACGCCCGGGCAGCCCGACCTCAACTGGTGGAACGAGGAGGTGCGCGCCGAGTTCGACCGGATCCTGCGGTGCTGGTTCGATCGCGGCGTCGCCGGCTTCCGCATCGACGTCGCCCACATGGTCGTGAAGGACCGCGAGTTGCGAGACAACCCGCCCGCGACGTCGGCCGACCCGTTCCTCGACCGGGTGATGGGCCAACGCCAGGTGTACAACGCGAACCGGCCCGAGGTGCACGACGTGCACCGGCGTTGGCGCCGCGTCGCGGAGGAGTACGACCCGCCGCGCCTGCTCGTGGGCGAGACGTTCGTGCACGACGTCGCCACGATGGCCTCGTACTACGGCGACGGTGACGAGCTGCAGCTCTGCTTCAACATCCCGCTCGTGCAGCGGCCGTTCGAGCTCGACGCGTTGCGCACGGTGGTCGAAGAGACCGAGCGGGCCGTCCCCGTCGGCTCGTGGCCGGTGTGGACCGGCGGCAACCACGACGTCTCGCGGTTCCCGACTCGCTGGGCCGGCGGCGATCCGGCGAAGGCGCGCCTCGCGCTGCTCATGGTGCTGACCCTGCGCGGGACCGCGTTCCTCTACTACGGCGACGAGCTCGGCCTCACCGACACCGACATCCCGGAGGATCGGATTCTCGACCCCGTGGGCATGACGTTCCCCGGCTTCGGGCGTGATCCGGAACGCACGCCGATGCCGTGGTCGCGCGAACCGGGCGCGGGCTTCACCGGGGCGGGTGTCGAGCCGTGGCTCCCGTTCGGCGACGTCGCCGCGGCCAACGTCGTCGACCAACGGCGTGACCCGCTGTCGATGCTCTCCCTCGCGCGCGACGTGATCCAGCTCCGCGCCGCGATCCCCGATCTGCGCGCCGGCGACTACGAGACGCGCGCCGGTACCCCCGACGACGTGTGGGCGTGGACCCGCGGCGAGCGCATCCTCGTCGCGCTCAACTTCGCCGACGGGCCCCGCGAGCTCGACGCCGTCGTCGGCCTGATCCGCCTCACCACCACCCGGGACCGAGAAGGCGACCGCGTCAACGGCACCCTCGCCCTCGCACCGAACGAAGGCGCCATCGTCTGGCTCGACGCGCCCTGACGACCGCGCACACGGGTCAGGTGTGGGAGGCGGTCCAGGCGAGGAGGCGGTCCGACTCCCAGGTGTTGACGACGCGCTCCTCGGGAACGCCGGCGGCGACGGCTCGTTCGCAGCCGTAGGGCTGCCACGAGAGTTGACCGGGTGCGTGCGCGTCGCTGTCGATCGAGAAGAGCACGCCGGTCTCGAGCGCGAGGTCGAGCAGCCGACGGGGCGGGTCGAGGCGCTCGGGGCGGGAGTTGATCTCGACCGCGGTGTCGAACTCTCGGCACGCGGTGAAGACGAGCTCGGCATCGAACTCCGACTCGGGTCGGCCCTTGCCGAGCACGAGCCGGCCGGTGCAGTGCCCGAGGATGTCGACGTGTGGGTTCGCGACCGCCGCGACCATCCGGTCGGTCATGGCGCGCGCGTCCATCCGCAGCTTCGAGTGCACGCTCGCGACCACCACATCGAGCTCGGCGAGCAGCTCGTCTTCCTGGTCGAGCTTGCCGTCGTCGAGGATGTCTACCTCGATGCCCCGCAGGATCCGGAACGGGGCGAGCTCCTCGTTGAGCGCATCGACCACGGCGAGCTGCTCCCGTAACCGTTCCGCGGGGAGTCCGTGCGCGACCTTCAGGCGGGGCGAGTGGTCGGTGAGCGCGACGTAGTCGTGACCGAGCTCGATCGCGGCGCGCATCATCGTCTCGATCGGCGAGCCGCCGTCGGACCAGTCGGAGTGCGTGTGGAGATCACCGCGCAGCGCGGCGCGCATGGGTCCGCCCGCGGCGAGCTCGCCGTCTTCGTCGACCTCGAGCCGCTCAAGATACTCCGGCGTGCGGCCCGCGAGCGCCTGGGTGACGATCCGAGCCGAGCTGTCGCCGATGTTCGGGAGATCGCGCAGGCGGCCGGAGTCGACGAGCGCCTGCAACTCCTCCACGGAGCGCGAGCGCACCTCGTCGGCCGCGCGCCGGAACGCCTGGATCTTGTACGTCGCCTCGCGCCGCCGCTCGAGCAGGAACGCGATGCGGTCGAGCGCTTCACTCGCCAGCATCCCGAGAACGTAGCCGGAACCGCACGATTCACGGCCCCGTATACTCACGGGGCCCGGAGGGATGACTGAGTGGCCGAAAGTGCTCGCCTGCTA
>JBBQMI010000260.1:0-3942 GCA_038328825.1 Acidimicrobiia bacterium
CGCCTCCGTCTGCTCGTGCCCGGCGTCCCGCCCGCGATGCGCCGACAACTCGCGACGCGCCTCGGCTCGCTCGGTGCGTTCTCGGCCGCGGCCGACGTGCTCGACGCGCTGGCCGACGAGGCGGGGGCCCCGGGATCGACCGCCGATGAGGTCGCAGCGCGTGCGCTGCGCGCCCGGGCGAACTGAACAGGCGCCGGGTCGTGTCCACCGAGCTCCCGATGTTCCCGCTCGGCAACGTCCTGTTCCCGTACGCCCCCCTTCCGCTGCACGTGTTCGAGCCTCGCTACCGCGCGCTCGTCGAGCGGTGTCTGGAGACCGAGCCTGAATTCGGTGTGGCGCTCATCGAGCGCGGTTCCGAGGTCGGCGGCGGCGACAGCCGCTTCGACGTCGCGACCGTCGCGCGGATCCTGCAGGTCGGTCGCGCCGACGACGGTCGCTACGTGCTCGGTACGGTCGGCACCCGTCGCCTACGCGTGATCCGCTGGCTCGACGACGCGCCGTACCCGCGCGCCGAAGTCGAGGCCTTCGACGATCCTCCCGACCCGTCGCCCGATCCCGAACTGCGCGCCGAGATCACCCGGTTGCTCACGCAGGTCCTCGCGTTGCGCGCCGAGCTCGGCGAGGCCGTCGAGATCGTCGTCGAGCTCCACGACGATCCCGTCCGCGCCTCGTACGAGGTCGCGGCGCGCGCCGGCGTGGGCCCGCTCGACGCGCAGGAGCTGCTCGCCGCGGCCGGTGCGACCGAGCGCATGCGCCTGCTGCGCACCATGCTCCTCGATCAACGTCTGGTGCTCGACGCGCACCTCGGTGACCCGGAACCGCCCGACTGACCCTCCACTAGGATGAGCCCATGTGGAGCGAGCGAACCCTGCGCCGATTTCGATCGTGCCGACGAGCGAGCGGAGCGATCTGAGCCCATGTGGAGCGAGCGAACCCTGCGCCGATTTCGATCGTGCCGACGAGCGAGCGGAGCGATCTGAGATGGACGACACCGATGCCCGCGCCCGGATCAACGCCCAGAAGGAACGGGTCGAGGGACTGATCCACGGGTTGAAGGGTGAGTTGGGCGCCGAGAACGAGAGCGACGACGCCGAGCTCTCCGACTACGACCAGCACCCCGCCGACACTGCCACCGACACGTTCGAGCGCGAGCGCGACCTCGGTCTGCTCGACGACCTCGAAGCCGAGTTCCGCGAGCTCGAAGACGCCCTCGGGCGCATCGACGCTGGCACCTACGGCGTCGACGAGGTCACGGGTGAGCCGATCGATCCCGCGCGGCTCGAGGCCCTTCCCGCCGCCCGCACCAACGTCGTTCCCCCGGTCCGTCCGAGCACCGAAGCCCGTGACGAGGCTCCCTGACGCTCCGTTCGCCCCTGAATCTTGACCGGACGGTCAAGTAGGCTCGCGGCCGCCGATCCGGCCGACCGCGCCGGGATCCGACGAACCGACGAGGTGCAGCGATGGGTTTCGGGCTCGACAAGCTGGGTCAGTGGACCGACGGTCCCGAGTTCGCCGTCGACGCCGAGAGGATCGCGGCGTACGCGGAGGCGACGAACGACCCGATCGCCGTGCACCGCGACGGCACCCTCGCGCCTCCCGTGTTCGCGATCGTGCCCGTGTGGGACACGATGATCACCGCGATGGCCGGTGTCGTGCCCCCCGAAGTCGTCGCGATGGTCGTCCACGGTGAGCAGGACATGTGGTTCCACGCGCCGATCCGCCCGGGCATGGTGCTCAGGACCAAGGCGGCGCCGGTGGGCGTGCACGTGAAGCCGAACGGCACGAGCGTGATCGCGAAGGTCACGACGTCGGACCAGGACGGCAACCTCCTCGTGGAGCAGTACATGACGTCGTTCTTCCGCGGCGTGAGCGACGGAGGGAGCGCGGGCGAGGAAGCTCCCGACCACTCCCTCGACGACGCGGTGAAGACCCGTGAGCCCGACGCGGTCGTCGTCCAGCAGCTCGACATGGACCAGACGTTCCGCTACTCGAAGGCGTCGGGCGACACCATGCCGATGCACCTCGACGACGCGTTCGCGAAGTCGGTGGGACTTCCGGGGATCATCATCCACGGGCTCTGCACCATGGCCTTCAACTCGTGGGGGGTCGTCGACGCCGTAGGTGGAGATGACTCGACCCGCCTCAAGCGCCTCGCCGTGCGGTTCTCGAAGCCGGTGCTCCCGGGCCAGGAGATCACGACCAACATCTGGGCGACCGGCGAGCGCGCCGGCAACACGGTCTACGGGTTCGAGACGGCCAACCCCGAGGGCGACCTCGTGATCAAGGCCGGCCTCGCCGAGATCGCTTCCTGACCGGGGTCGGCCGCGGTCATGGCCCGGTTGCGCCTGTTCGCACAGGCCCGGGAAGCGGCGGGTACCTCCGAGGTGCGCTATGACGCGTCGACGGTCGGTGCGCTGCTCGAGCTCGCGCGCGCCGAGTTCGGCGCCGGGTTCGGCGCCGTGCTCGACACGTCACGAGTGTGGGTGAACGGCGACGAACCCGCGTCGGGTGACGACACGCCGCTGACCCGCGACGACGAGGTCGCGGTGCTGCCGCCGGTCAGCGGAGGCTGAGGCCCGCCGACGGGACCGACGAGGTCGGGGTCAGACGACCTTGATGTCGCGCGCGCGCCCGAACCGCTTCGACACGTCGTCCCAGTTGACGATGTTCCAGAACGCGTCGACCCAGTCGGCCTTCACGTTGAGGTACTGCAGGTAGAACGCGTGTTCCCACATGTCGAGGACCAGGAGCGGTGGTGCACCCTGGCCGACGTTGCTCTGGTGGTCGTAGACCTGCTCGATGATCAGGATCTGACCGAGCGGTTCCCAGGTGAGCGCGGCCCACCCGGAACCCTGCACGTTGAGACCCGCTTCGCTGAGCTGCTTGCGGAACCCCTCGAACCCACCGAACGACTCGTCGATCGCGGCTCCGAGGTCGCCCTCGGGCTTTCCGCCGCCGTCGGGGCTCATGTTTTGCCAGAAGAGCGAGTGGAGCACGTGGCCGGAGAGGTTGAACGCGAGGTTCTTCTGCAGCTGGTTGATCGTGCCGAAGTCCTCGGTCTCACGGGCCGAAGCCAGCTTCTCGAGCGCGGTGTTCGCACCCTTCACGTACGCGGCGTGGTGCTTGTCGTGGTGCAGCTCGAGGATCTTGGCGCTGTAGTGGGGCTCCAGGGCGCCGTAGTCGTAGGGCAGCTCGGGCAGGGTGTAGTCGGCCATTCGGGTCTCCAGTGGTCCAAGGGGGGTCCGGGGTTCCAACCGGCGGGAGGGCCCCGCAGATTCCCGTTCC
This sequence comes from Acidimicrobiia bacterium, assembly GCA_038328825.1. Lineage (GTDB taxonomy): Bacteria > Actinomycetota > Acidimicrobiia > IMCC26256 > JANYLB01 > JANYLB01. The sequence continues at coordinate 3,286 of JBBQMI010000260.1, forward strand.
GGGGCGCGGTAACCTGAGGCGCTCATGCCCGAGTCGCCCGGGGTCGACCCCGCTTCCGATACTGCTGTTCCTGCCCGCCGTCGCGTCGATCGAATCCTCGATCCGACCTACGTCGAGGCGCTCGATCGGCGTGCCATCGACGATCTCCGGCTCATGCGCGCCGAGTGCGGCGAGGTCGAGACAGAGGTCTCCTACGTCCGGCGCCTCGCGCAGGCCCGGCTCGACATCATCGCCGCCGAGGTGCAGCGCCGCGAAGACGGCGGCGACCTCGGCGACCTGATCGCGTCACTGCCCGAGATCCTCGCCGGCGACGCGCCCCGCACCGGCGTGGCTGGGGCGCGGATCGCCCAGCCACTCGCGCCGTCGATGAGCATCACGTGGACGCGCGGCCGGGAACGTCTGGTGTCAGACTCGACGCTCGTGAACCTCCCGAACCTCTCCGACGACGAGCTGCGCGACACGGCCGAGCAGCTGAAGGAGCTGGAGCGAGAGGTCTCGGAGGTCCGTCATTCCCTGCACGCGGTGATGGACCAGCTCGAAGCCGAGCTCGGCGAGCGCCTGCGGCCCACGCAGGCCACGTAGTCCGCCCGGGAGCGCGCGCCACCCCATGCCGCCCGAGACCCTCGAGGCCCGTCTCCGTGATCTCGGCGAGTTCAT
>JBBQMI010000261.1:0-3938 GCA_038328825.1 Acidimicrobiia bacterium
CCCCTTCGACGGGCCGGTGCGGCCGATCTCGTGGCGCCACCGCACCCGCCCGTCGGACGCGCGCAGTGCGTAGAGGCTCTTGCCCGAGGCGAAGTACACGGTGCGCACGCCGGCGACGGTGGCGACCGCGGCCGACGACACGATCTGCCCTGCGTACACCCGACCGTGGGGCTCGGCGTGGAAGCGCCAGCGGGTCGTTCCGTCTTTCACCCGCAGCGCGTAGAAGTTCCCCGACCAGTCGCCGACGTACGCGGAGCCGGCGACGATCGCGGGCGTGGCGGTCACCGTGTCGCGGGCACGGAAGAACCAGATCTGACGGAGGTCGGCAACGGTCGTGGGGCCGAGATCGGTCGGACAGGAGTACGCAAAGGTGCGGTCGGGTCCCTCACCCCACGTCGGCCACTCGCACCCGGTTTGCGCCGATGAAGGCGCGGCGGCTCCCGACGCTCGTGGGACCACCCCGACGAACCCGATCGCGACGAGCAGCGCGACGACCAGTCGGGCTGTGCGCATGTTGGTTTCCCCCCGGAGCCCGACCCGACAGCGGCGTCACCCTCGCGCGGGGCTCCACCCGGGTCAAGCGGCCGCGACGCGCCGTTCCGGCCGCGGTGGCGCTGTCCTACGCTCCGGCGATGGAAGTAGTGACGATCGTCGAGATCCCGCGCGGCTCCCGCAACAAGTACGAGGCCGATCACGACACCGGGGCGATCTGGCTCGACCGCATGTTGTTCACCGCGACGCAGTACCCGGCCGACTACGGCTACATCCCGGAGACGCTCGCCGACGACGGCGATCCCCTCGACGTGCTCGTGCTTCTCGACGAGCCCACCTTCCCCGGCTGCCACATCAAGGCACGCGTGATCGGAGTGTTCCGCATGCGCGACGAGCAGGGGGGCGACGACAAGGTCCTCTGCGTGCCGGCCACCGATCCGCGGTGGTCGCACCTCGCCGAGCTCGACGACGTCGGCCCGTTCCTGCTCGAGGAGATCGCCCACTTCTTCGCGGTCTACAAGCAGACCGAGCCCGGGAAGTCGACGGAGCCCGGTCGTTGGGAAGACCGCGAGGCGGCGATCCGTATCGTCGAGGAGTCCTTCGCCGCCTTCAGACCCTCGACCTGAGGTCGAGGTCCACAGTTCACGCCTTGCGGTCGACTCTCACGGTCAACCTGACGGTTTTGGTTTGCGGATCCGCGGGCCCTTCGAGCTCTGCCTGCTACCGTCGCCGCTCCGTGACGACTGCTGGGGAGACGGCGTGCTCGTGCTCGTGACCGGAGGCGCCGGTTTCATCGGATCGCACCTGGTCGACGCCCTGCTCGCCGAGGGTCACGACGTTCGCGTCCTCGACGATCTCTCGGCCGGTCTCCGCGCGAACCTCGCCGACCGCGCCACGCTCACGGTCGGATCCGTGGCCGACGCCGACGCGGTGGCCGACGTGATCGACGGGGTGGAGGTCGTGTTCCACCTGGCGGCCCTCGGCGCGGTCCCGCGATCCGTCGCCGACCCACTCTCCACCGACCGCGTGAACACGCACGGCACGCTCACGGTTCTCACTGCCGCACGCGACGCGGGCACGCGTCGTGTCGTGTTCTCGTCGTCGAGCAGCGTCTACGGCGGCGCCACGGTGATCCCGACTCCGGAGACGGTGGCGACCCGCCCACGTTCGCCCTACGGCGTGAGCAAGCTTGCGGGCGAGTGGTACTGCCGCGTCTTCGCCGAGCTCTTCCCGCTCGAGACGGTCGCGCTCCGATTCTTCAACGTGTTCGGCCCACGCCAACGGCCCGACTCGACGTACGCCGCGGTCGTGCCCCTCTTCGCGTCGGCGCTGCTCGCCGGTGACCAGCCCACGATCTTCGGCGACGGGCTGCAGAGTCGCGACTTCACCTACGTGTCCGACGTCGTGGCCGCAGTGGTCGCAGCCTCGCACGCGCCCGCGTCGGTGAGTGGCGATGTGTTCAACGTCGCGCCAGGAGACAATCACACCCTGCTCGAGCTGCTCGGGGCGATCGGCCGGGCCAGCGGCGTCGAGCCGAACCCGACGTTCGCCGAGGCGCGTGCCGGCGACATCCACCAGAGCTGTGCCGACGCGAGCAAGGCGATGGCCGCGCTCGACTGGGCGCCGCGCGTGACGCTCGACGCCGGCATCGAGCGGTACCTCGCCTGGCTGCGCGAGGTACCCACCCCGTCGTAGCGATCAGGTCCCGGTGCCGAGGATCATTCCGGCGCCCACCGTCTCGTTGGTCGCCTCGTCGATGACGATGAAGCTGCCGGTCGTGCGGTTGCGCCGGTACTCGTCGACGAAGAGCGGCTCGGTCACCCGCAACGACACCCGACCGATCTCGTTCATCGTGAGCGTCGCGCTCGACTCGTCGCGGTGGAGGCTGTTCACGTCGAGGCGGTAGTGGAGGTCTCGCACGAGGGCGCGGACGCTGCGTGTGGTGTGCTTCACGATGTACTTGTTCCGCGGGGCCAACGGCCGCTCGCTGAACCAGCAGACCATCGCGTCGAGCTCCTGGGTGACGGTCGGCGCGTTGTTCGGACGGCACAACATGGCGCCGCGGCTGACGTCGATGTCGTCGTTGAGTCGGATCGTGACCGACATCGGCGGCTTCGCCTCGTGGATCGAACCGCCGTACAGGTCGATCGAGTCGATGGTGGTCGTGAGCCCGGAGGGGAGCACGAGCACTTCGTCGCCGGGACGGAAGATCCCGCCGGCCACCTGGCCCGCGTAGCCGCGATAGTCGTGCCACTCGTTCGACATCGGCCGGACGACCCACTGCACCGGGAACCGCGCGTCGATGAGGTTGCGGTCGGAGCCGATGTAGAGGTGCTCGAGGTGGTGCAGGAGCGTCTGACCCTCGTACCACGGCGTGTTCGGCGAGTGCTGGGTGACGTTGTCGCCGTTGAGCGCGGAGATCGGGATGAAGTCGAGATCTCGGATGTCGAGCTTCGCGGCCCAGTCGGAGAACTCGGTGGAGATGCGATCGAACGTCGCTTCGTCGAAGTCGACGAGGTCCATCTTGTTGACGCACAGGACGAGGTGCTTGACCCCGAGCATCGACGCGATCACCGAGTGCCGACGCGACTGCTCGAGCACGCCCTTGCGGGCGTCGATGAGGATCAACGCGAGGTCGGCGGTGGAAGCACCGGTGACCATGTTGCGGGTGTACTGCACGTGACCCGGCGTGTCGGCGATGATGAACTTGCGCGACGGGGTGGCGAAGTAGCGGTAGGCGACGTCGATCGTGATGCCCTGCTCGCGTTCTGAGCGCAGCCCGTCGGTGAGAAGGGCGAGGTTCGTGTAGTCGAACCCGCGCTCGCGACTCGTCCGCTCGACGGCTTCGAGCTGGTCCTCGAAGATCTGCTTGCTGTCGAGGAGCAGCCGCCCGATGAGCGTGCTCTTGCCGTCGTCGACCGACCCGGCCGTGGCGAAGCGGAGCAGTTCCATCAGAAGTAGCCCTCTTTTTTGCGGTCTTCCATGCCGGCTTCGCTGAACTTGTCGTCGGCGCGGGTCTCGCCCCGCTCGGTGATCCGGGACGCTGCAACCTCGACGATGACCTGACTCGGCGTCGAGGCCGTCGACTGCACCGAACCCGTGCACGTGGCGTCGCCGACGGTGCGGAAGCGCACCGTGAGCATCTCGACCTCTTCGTCTTCCTGGAGGGTGACGAACGGCGTGAGTGCGAGCAGCATGCCGTCGCGGCGGAACACCTCGCGCGTGTGCGAGTAGTAGATCGACGGGAGCTCGATGCCTTCCCGCTCGATGTACTGCCAGACGTCGAGCTCGGTCCAGTTCGAGATGGGGAAGACGCGGATGTGCTCGCCCTTGTGGTGGCGACCGTTGTAGAGGTTCCACAACTCCGGCCGCTGGTTCTTGGGGTCCCACTGCCCGAACTCGTCGCGGAACGAATAGACCCGTTCCTTGGCGCGTGCCTTGTCTTC
>JBBQMI010000262.1:0-3933 GCA_038328825.1 Acidimicrobiia bacterium
GACCGTGTTGGTGGAGGGTCTCCGCGGAGCGATCTCGGCCGCGGGGCTGGCCGTGGAGGTTCCACAGGTGCAGACCCTCGCCGGTCTGTTCTTCACCGACGCCCCCGTCACCGACTACGAGGCCGCCCAGGCGGTCGACCACGAGCGCTACGCCGCGTTCTTCCGGGGAATGCTCGACCGGGGGGTGTACTTCGCTCCCAGCGGTTACGAGACGATCTTCCCGAGCCTGATGCACGGCGCCACCGAGATCGAGATCACCATTGCGGCGGCGACCGAGACCGCCGCCGAGCTCGCCTGAGTCAGTCGTCTCGTCCGCTGCGGCGCTTGCGCACGTGGTCCATGTAGAACATCGACGCGGCGAACAGCACGACGAACAGCACGAGCAACACGAACGCGAGGCCGCCACCACCGCGCTCCCCACCGGCGTCGACCGGCTGACCCTCGGAGCACGCGGTCAGCAGCACGGCGGCAGCCGCGACTGCGCCGAGCCGGAGGGCGGTGAGACGAAGGTGCATCGATCGGAACACGGTTCTCCTGGTGGTGCGATCTCGTGGGGCGCTACGCGTTGGCGGGTTCGGGCTCGCGCACGGCCGGGGCCTTCGCCGCTTCGGCCTCGGCGGCAGCAGCAGCGGCCTTCGCGTCCTCGAGGTCACGCTCCCGCCAGTGCAGGCCGAGCAGGCTGAGCCCGAAGAGGATCGACGACGCGAGGAACACGACGAACGGGGGCACGCGCAGCGAGCCCAGGTCGCGTTCGAGCACGATGTGCGAGACCGGCTGGTCGGGGTCGCACTTCGCCGCGGGGATCGGATCGCCGAACGGCACTTCCTGGACGAGCACGGGGCAGATCGCGGCCACCGCGTACTTCGGCTTGTGGAAGCTCACGTGCACCCACGGGAACGAGCCGCCGAAGTCGACCTGGGTGCGGCCACCGCCCCCGACCTCGTAGGTCTGGGGAACGAGGTACATGGTGGTGTCGTCGAACGTCGCGAACTTGGTGGGGAGAGGTGCTGGTTCGCCGCCGGTGGCCTTCGGCTTCACGATCGCCGCGTCGACGGCGGCCTTGATGTTGGTCGCCTCGGTGGGGTCGACCTGCGCGGTCTTGTCGGTGATCGCGGCGACGTCGGGAACGCTCGACCGTGCGAGATCTCCTTGCAGGAGCTCGGCGGGTTTCCACGACGGGACGCGGCCCTTGAGCGTGTTGAGCGGCGACGACGTCGTGAGCCAGAGCAGCGAGAGCAGGACCATGAAGCCCGACAGGGCGCCGGCGGCCACGAGGAAGCCGAGCTTCGCGCCGAGGTTGGTGGCGAGCAACAGGTACGCCGAGCCGCAGAAGAGCACGACCGCCGAGACGACGACGAGGATCCCCAGGATCGTCGGGTACCAGAGTCCGGGGTTCTTGACGCCCTCGGTTACGGCGAGGAGTGGATCGATCACTGGGCTCCTTGATGTGCTGTCACAGTCCGCGCTCGTACGCCACGATCGCCTTGATCTGTTCGGCGGTGAGCAGGCTGCCGAAGTGCGGCATGCGACCCGACGAGATGCCGCGGATTCCGTAGCCCTTGTTCGGGCCGATGGCGAGGATCTCGGAACCGTCGGGCTGCTTCGTGACCGGGTTCGTGATCCAGGCGATCTGCTGTTCGACGCCGGTGTCGCCGGGGAACTGCGCGAGCACGGTGCCGCCCCGCAGCGACGGGCCGAACGCGCCACCACCGGCAGGACCGGGGAGCGGCACGCTCGCCTTCAGGGTGTCGCGGTACGACCAGCCCTTGGTGTGACAGCGGGCGCAGTTCACGTCGAAGAGCAGCTCGCCCTCCGACGCCCGGGCCACGGTGTCGGCCCAGTCCTGGGTGTTGACGAGGGCCTCCCGCGCGGCGACGACCGTCGACAGCGCCGCGGCCCGGGTCTCCGCCGACTGCGCGGCCGCGAGGTCGGCCTCCGCCTTGTCGAGGTTGTCCTGCGCGGTCTTCACGTTGCCCTTGGCGGTCGCCTTGATCCCGGTCTTGCCGTTGATGTTGTCGTCGACCTGTTGGTTCGCGGCGGCGTCGCCGAGCTGGATGCTCTTCAGGTAGGCGACGAGGTCGCTGATCGCCTGCTCGCCCTTCGGCCCACCACCCGGGATGCCCCAGGCGGCCATCGGGGTGCCGGGGCGCCCGTAGTAGAGCACCTGGGTCACCTGGTCCGGGGTGAGGCGGGAGAGCACGGTGTTGAGGGCGGGAGCCTGCCAGGTGACCTGCACCGGGCGGCCGGTTCCGGTCTGCGTCGCGGGGAGCACGAACGGCGCGCCACCGCCTCCGGCGTCGGCGCCGTGGCAGTTCGCGCACTGGAGCGATTTCGTCGGGTCGTACGCCTTCATGTCGGGGTTCGCGAACAACACCGCCCCGCGCTCCTCGGCCCGCTTGTCGAAGCCCTTCGCCTCTGCCGTCTGCCGGGTCGGCTCGAGCAGCCAGTAGATCGGGAGTCCGACCGCCAGCACCGCGGAGCAGATCAGGGCCCAGCGCAGCACGCGTTCGAGGCGGGTCGTCTCGAGGGCAGCGTCCTCGGCGAAGGGGGTGAGGTTCTGCGGCTCACCACGGTCGGGGTTCCGCCGCACGCTGAGCACGCGGTAGAAGACGATCGCGGCGATCACGATGATCGCGATGATGTTCAGGAAGATGAGTGCTTCGCGCAGCGCCACGGTTCAGCCTCCCACGCAGGGGGGACCCTCGGCGCCTTGGCCGGTCGTGTCGGTGCCGATCGGCGGGCCGGTGAACACGACGCCCGTGTCGATGGTGACGCTCTGGCCGGAGATCGTGAGCGCGAACCGGTCGAGGCCACGCGGCGCCGGGCCGCCCCGCTTCTCGCCGACGCGGTTGTACTTCGATCCGTGGCAGGGGCATTCGAACCACTGTGAGCTCTGGCACCACGGCACCTTGCAGCCGAGGTGCACGCACTTCTGGTACAGCCCGACGAGTCCCTGCTCCATGCCCTTGAGGATCGGTGGCTGGTAGACCTTGGCCGCGTTCTTCAGGTCGGCCTTCGGGTACGGCTGGAGGTACGCACGTGCCTCGGGCACGTAGTACGGCTCCTTCTTCGCCACGAACGAGTTCTCGATGTCACCGAGACTGGTGCTGACCTGGACCTTGCCCCCGAAGCCGCCCGCGGCCGACGGCCACAGGAAGGCGATGAGCGACGCGGCGAACGAGCCACCGACGAGCGCCATGAGGATGAGGATGCCTCGGTTGTAGAACTGGCGCCGACCGATGCCGACCGCTTCTTCGTCGACCTCGACGGGAACGGCGACGTCGGAGCCACTCCGGGTCGCGGGAGCGGCGGATCCGGAGCCGAGCGCCTGACGGGTCTCGTCGGCCCGCTCGCGCGCGTCGGCGTCGTCGGTGCCGGTGTCGGCCGACGCTTCGGGCGCGTCGCGGAGGCCGGCGTCGCGCTTGCGCGTCTCGCGGCTGAGGGTTCCGGTGGAACTGCGACGTCGGCCGGTCGCCACGATCATGACCGCGGCGAGGACGAGGAGGACGAGGATGGCGACGATGAGGACGGCGGACACGGGAGTGCGCTCCTAGAGCTCGAAGAAGATCCCGTCCTTCCAGGGAAACACGAAGTTGAAGCCTGTGCCCCGGAAGAACGAGCCGATGATCACGAGCACCGCCCAGAACATGAGGAAGATCGTGAACAGCGAGATCATGAACTTCCGGTCATTGGGCTTCTGGGACGGGTTCTTGTCGACGTAGGGCGCCACCATCAGCAGGAAGAGCCCCATGCCGGGGATGGTCACGCCGGCGACCATCGGGTGGAACATGGTGAGGAGCTCTTGCAGGCCGAGGAAGTACCACGGCGCCTTCGACTGGTTCGGTGTCTGTTTGACGTCGGCGAGGCTGAGCAACGGGGCCCGGACGAGCGCCGAGAAGATGAGCAGCATCGCCATCATCGACAGCACGCACG
>JBBQMI010000263.1:0-3929 GCA_038328825.1 Acidimicrobiia bacterium
CCGGCCCCGACGTGCTCGTGCAGGAGGCCAACGCGTTGGGCGATCCCGTCGGCAGCCGGATGCCCGCGATCCGACCGTCGACACCGGGCCACCGCAAGCGGGAGAGCGACCCGTGGATGATCGCGATGACGACGCGACGGGGTGTGAATGCCGGGTCGCCACCGGACGAGGTCGCCGCGGCCCGCCGGGCGCTCGGGTGCGGCGCCCTCGCGCGGTTGCTCACCGCGGTCGAGGCCCCGCTCACACCGAGTCGGTTCGTGCGCAACGCGTTCGGCGCGATCGGCCGGACGAACCTCGTCGTGCCGCGCGATCCCGTGGCCGCGGCGGAGCGTTTCTGCGGACAGACCCGATGATCGGTGGACCGCACGGTCGTCGACGGCCGTCGGAGCCGGTGGGAACCGGCGGTACGATTCTGCCCATGGTGAGCAACCCTCCGGCCGACGTCGCCGCAGTTCGCGACGGGCTCGCGGCCCACGGCTACCTCGCCGACGACGGGTTGTCGACGTCGATCTTCCTCGCCCTCGTGCTGCCGCGCCCCCTGCTCCTCGAGGGGGAGGCGGGCGTCGGCAAGACCGAGGTCGCGCAGGCGTTGGCCCGCTGGACCGGTGGGGAGCTGCTGCGGCTCCAGTGCTACGAGGGGATCGATGCGAACCAGGCCGTCTACGAATGGGACTACTCACGCCAGCTGCTCCACCTGCGGGCCGCGGAGGCGAGCGGCGCCGACGTGGTCGAAGACGAGCTGTACTCCGAGCGGTTCCTCGTGCGGCGTCCGCTCCTGCGGGCGATCGACCACACCGGGTCGGTACCGCCGGTGCTGCTCGTCGACGAGGTCGACCGGGCCGACGACGAGTTCGAGGCGTTCCTGCTCGAGATCCTCTCCGACTACACCGTCACGGTCCCCGAGCTCGGAGTCGTGCGCGCCGAGGTCCCGCCGATCGTGGTGCTCACGTCCAATCGCACGCGCGACGTGCACGACGCGCTCAAGCGGCGCTGCCTCTACCACTGGATCGACCACCCGGACTTCGCGCGGGAGCTCGAGATCGTGCGGCTCCGCGCGCCCGAGGTGTCGGAAACGCTGGCGCGTGAGGTCTCGGCCGCGGTGGCCTCGCTGCGCGAGCTCGAGCTGTACAAGCGACCCGGGGTCGCCGAGACGATCGACTGGGCGCAGGCGCTCTCGCGCCTCGGCCGCACGCACCTTGACGACGACGCGGTCGCGGCGACGCTCGGTACGGTGCTCAAGTACCGCGAGGACCAGGAGCGGGTGCGCGCGGTGGTCCCCGATCTCGTCGCCGACGCGATTGCGGACAGTGCCTGACGCCGCGGCCATCCCGGTGGCCTTCGCCCGCGTGTTGCGCGGCGCCGGGCTCCCCGTCCCGTCCGGCGCAACGGAGGTGTTCGCCCGCTCGCTCGTCGCGGTCGGCACCGCCTCGCGCGACGACGTCTACTGGGCCGGTCGGGCCACACTGCTCCGACGCCCGGAGGACGTTGCCGTGTACGACCGGGCGTTCACGACCTTCTTCGCCGAGCCGGTGCCGTTGCACTCGGTGCCCGATCCGGCGGCCGTCGACGTGATCGTCGCGTTCGATGCCGATGCCGCGGGCGACCAAGCCGACGACGACGACGGTGCGGCGGTCGCGCCCGAGGTGGGGACACCGGTCGTGACCGTGCGGTGGAGTCGGGCCGAGGTGCTGCGGCGACGCGACTTCGCCGAGTACACGACCGCCGAGTTCGACGAAGCCCGACGCCTCATCGCCGACATCCGGGTCGCGGGCGCGCCCCGTCGGTCGCGGCGGCGCCGGTCGGTCGCCCACGGCCGGGGTCGCCCGGATCTGCGTCGCACGGTACGGAGCGCGCTGCGCACGGGGGGTGAGGCGGTGCCGCGTCACTCGACGGTGGCGACGATCCGCGCCCGACGCGTCGTGCTGCTCTGCGACGTGAGTGGATCGATGGAGCCGTACTCGCGCGCGCTGCTGCGCTTCCTCCACGCCGCGGTCGTCGCGCGGGGCAGCGTCGAGGCGTTCGCGATGGGAACCCGACTCACGCGGATCACCACCGAGCTCGGTTCCCGCGACCCCGATGCTGCACTCGAAGCCGCGTCGCGGCGGGTCACCGACCTCTCGGGTGGCACCCGCCTCGGGGCCACGCTGCGCACCTTCAACGACGCATGGGGTGTGCGGGGCATGGCCCGGGGTGCCGTGGTCGTGATCGTGTCCGACGGATGGGACCGCGGCGAGCCCGACGTCCTGGTCGAGCAGATGGCCCGGCTCCGGCGGGTCGCGCATCGGGTCGTCTGGGTGAACCCGCTGAAGGCGAGCGAGGGCTACGCCCCGCTCGCGGGTGGGATGGCGGCTGCGCTCCCGTACGTCGACGAGTTCGTGGAGGGCCACTCCCTCGAATCGCTCGAGCACCTCGCCGAGGTCATCGCCCGATGACGTCGCCCCACACGACCCGGCCCCACACGACCCCGCGAGCTCCGTTCGTAGCGGAAGGAGCGGAGAGCGCTCCTTTTGCAGCGAACAGAGCGGCAGGTGGGGGGCGACGGTGAAGGAGGTCTTGGGCGACATCGAGCGGTGGCGGGCCGCGGGCCTACGGGTCGCGGTGGCGCGGGTGGTCGACGTCGTCGGATCGGGGCCGCGGGATCCGGGGGCGACCATGGTCGTGAACGAGGCCGGCGACGTCGGAGGCTCGGTGTCGGGCGGGTGCGTCGAAGGCGCGGTCGTGGTCGAGGCACTCGCGGTGCTCGCCGGCGAACGCGAGCGTGGGATCGTCAGCTTCGGCTACTCCGACGAAGACGCGTACGCGGTCGGCCTCACCTGCGGCGGCACGATCCGTCTGTTCGTCGAACCCCTCGACTGGTGAGCACGACTCCGGTCTTCGACGCTCTCGGCGACGCGTTGCACGCGGCGCGACCGGTCGCGCTCGCGACGGTCGTCGACGGGCCCAACGTCGGGGCCAAGCTGCTCGTGGAACCGGACGTACCCCCACGCGGCACCCTCGGGGATCCCGATCTCGATCGTGTCGTCGCGCGTGACGCGCTCGGCGAGCTGGAGTCGGGACTCACGTCGATCCGCCACTACGGCCCGCACGGGGAGGCACGCGCCGACGGCGTCGGCGTCTTCATCGAGTCGTTCGCACGCGCCCCGCACATGATCATCTTCGGCGCAGTCGACTTCACTGCGGCGCTGGCCAAGGTCGCGAAGGTGCTCGGCTACCGGGTCACGGTCTGCGACGCCCGCGCCGTGTTCGCGACCGTCGCCCGCTTCCCGATGGCCGACGAGGTCGTGCGCGAGTGGCCCGACCGGTACCTCGCGCAGGTCGGGGAGAGCCTCGGACCGCGCGATGCCGTCTGCGTGCTCACCCACGACGCGAAGTTCGACGTCCCCGCGATCATCGGCGCGCTCGCCACTCGGGTCGGCTACCTCGGGGCGATGGGATCGCGCGGCACCCACGCGAAGCGCGTCGCCCGGTTGCAGGAGGAAGGCATCGACGCCGCCGCGCTCACTCGGGTCATGGCGCCGATCGGCCTCGACATCGGGTCGCGGACGCCGGAAGAGACTGCCGTCGCCGTCTGCGCGGAGATCATCGCCCTGCGCACCGGACGCATCGGCGCCGGCCCCCTCCGCGACAGCACCGGCCCCATCCACTGACTCGAGCGATGCGCCCGACCCGGCCGCGTTGGTGCGATTGCGCGCCACATAGGGTGGACGATCGCACCAACGGTGGAGGGAGCGGGGCGTGGAACTGGGACTGAGTGGGAAACGGGCGGCGGTCGCGGCGTCGTCGGGGGGACTGGGCGACGGCGTGGCCTCGGCATTGGCGGCGGAGGGCGCGGTCGTGGTCGTGAACGGCCGCGACGCGGAGCGGGCCGGGGCCGCGGCCGAGCGGATCGGCGCGCGGGCGGTGGTCGGCGACGTCGGCACCGTCGAGGG
>JBBQMI010000264.1:0-3912 GCA_038328825.1 Acidimicrobiia bacterium
CGCAGTCGCCGTCACATTCGAATCACGATCCGCCAACACCCGCGTGATCGCAGCCGTCAACGTCGTCTTCCCATGATCGATGTGACCCATCGTCCCGATGTTCAAATGCGGCTTGTTCCGCTCGAACTTCGCCTTCGCCATGACCGGACGTACTCCTCGTGAGGCTCGTTGCGCGTGGTGGGGGTAAGGGTGGAGCCGGGTTCACTCGCCGCGGACGCGGGCGGTGATCTCCAGTGCGATCGACTCCGGGACCTGCTGATAGGAGTCGAACTGCATCGTGTACGTCGCGCGCCCCTGGGTGCGCGACCGGAGGTCGGTAGCATAACCGAACATCTCGGCCAACGGCACCTGGGCCTTCACGACGTGTGAGCTGCCGCGCTGCTCCATGTTCTCGATGCGGCCGCGTCGGGAGTTGAGGTCGCCGATCACGTCGCCCATGTAGTCCTCGGGGGTGACGACCTCGACTGCCTCGACCGGTTCGAGCAGCACGGGCTTGGCCGCGCGGGCCGCCTTCTTGACCGCCATCGAGCCCGCGATCTTGAACGCCATCTCGCTCGAGTCCACATCGTGGTACGAGCCGTACGTGAGGATCACGCGCATGTCGACCAGCGGGTAGCCGGCGATGATGCCGCCCTGCAACGCCTCCTGGATGCCGGCGTCGACCGCGGGGATGTACTCGCGCGGGATCACGCCACCGACGATCTTGTCGACGAACTCGTAGCCACCGCCTGGGCCGGTGGGCTCGAGGGTGATGACCACATGGCCGTACTGACCGCGGCCACCGGTCTGGCGGATGTAGCGCTCTTCGATCTTCTCCACCGTCTGGGTGATCGTCTCGCGGTACGCCACCTGCGGCTTGCCCACGTTGGCGCCGACGGTGAACTCGCGCATCATCCGGTCGACGAGCACCTCGAGGTGGAGCTCACCCATCCCCTCGATGATCGTCTGGCCGGTCTCGTCGTCGGTGTGGACCTGGAACGTCGGGTCCTCTTCGGAGAGCGACTGGAGCGCCTTGCTCAGCTTGTCCTGGTCGATCTTCGTCTTCGGCTCGATCGCCACCGAGATGACCGGCTGCGGGAACGTCATCCGCTCGAGCACGATCGGGTGCGCCGGGTCACACAACGTGTCACCGGTGGTCGTGTTCTTGAGCCCCACCGCGGCGACGATGTCGCCGGTGAACACGGCGTCTTTGTCTTCGCGGTGGTTCGCGTGCATCTGCAGGATGCGGCCCGCACGCTCCTTCTTGTCCTTCGTCGCGTTGAGCATGGCGCTGCCGGCCGACATCTTGCCGGAGTACACCCGGAAGTACGTGAGCTTGCCCACGTGCGGGTCGCTCATGATCTTGAACGCGAGGGCCGAGAAGGGCTCGTCGTCGCTCGCGTCGCGGTGGATGACTTCGTCGCCCTTGATGTCGGTGCCGTCGACCGGCGGGACGTCGAGGGGGCTCGGCAGGTAGTCGACCACGGCATCGAGCAGCGGCTGCACGCCCTTGTTCTTGAACGCAGTGCCGCAGAGCACGGGGATGACGTCGCCGGCGATGGTCGACGAGCGCATCGCGCGCCGGAGGTCGGCCGCGCTGATCTCCTCCTCGCCCACGTACTTCTCGAGGATCTCCTCGTCGAACTGCGAGAGGACGTCGATCATGTCGTGGTGCGCACTCTCGGCCGCGTCGGCGTACTCGGCCGGGATGTCGACGGTCTCGAACTCCTCGCCCATGCCGTCGTCCCAGATGAGTGCCTTCATCTCGAGCAGGTCGAGCACACCGCGAAACTCGCTCTCGGCACCGATCGGGAGCTGGGCCAGCACGACGGTGGCGTCGAGGCGATCGCGCATCATCTCGACGCAGCGCATGAAGTCGGCGCCGATGCGGTCCATCTTGTTCACGAAGCACATCCGCGGCACGTTGTACTTGTCGGCCTGACGCCAGACCGTCTCGGTCTGCGGCTCGACGCCGGCGACCGCGTCGAACACCGCGACCGCGCCGTCGAGCACGCGCAGCGAACGCTCGACCTCGACGGTGAAGTCGACGTGGCCGGGCGTGTCGATGATGTTGATCCAGCAGTCGCGCCACTTGCAGGTGGTGGCGGCGCTGGTGATGGTGATCCCGCGCTCCTGCTCCTGGACCATCCAGTCCATGACCGCGGCGCCCTCGTGGACCTCACCGATCTTGTACGTGCGACCCGTGTAGTAGAGGATCCGCTCCGTCGTGGTGGTCTTGCCCGCGTCGATGTGGGCCATGATCCCGATGTTCCGCGTCTTCGCCAGCGGAAACTCACGCTTCGTCTGAACCTTCTCGTTCGCCATCTCGTCCTCTTCTTTTCTCTGTCAGAAGCGGGTCGCGTCGAACACGCCCGAACTTCCATTGTCAATCGTCGCGCACCACGGAGGGGTCCGGGCCCGACCGGCCGCCGCCCCGCCGTACGCCCCACCAGAAGGGGTCGTGGTCGGGCGGGACCGGGCCCCGGGACCTCAGGCCCCGGACCCGCGCCTACCAGCGGTAGTGCGCGAACGCCTTGTTCGACTCGGCCATCTTCTGCAGGTCTTCTTTGCGCTTGATCGCAGCACCCAGCCCGTTGCTCGCGTCGAGCAGCTCGGCCGACAGGCGCTCTGCCATCGTCTTCTCTCGGCGCTGCCGCGAGTAGCCGACGAGCCAACGGATGGCGAGCGTGGTCGCCCGTCGTCCACCGACCTCCATCGGAACCTGGTACGTCGCGCCACCGACGCGGCGACTCTTCACCTCGAGCGCGGGCCGGACGTTCTCGACCGCGCGCTTCAACGTGGACACGGGCTCGGAGCCGGTCTTGCGCTCGATGTCGTTCAACGCGTCGTAGACGATGCTCTCCGCGACCGAGCGCTTGCCTTCCTGGAGCACCTTGTTCACGAGCTGGGTGACGACAACCGACCGGTGGACCGGGTCGGGCTGCAGCGCGCGACGGGGGGCGGGACCCTTGCGAGGCATTGCTAACCCTTCTTCGCGCCGTAGCGACTGCGCGCCTGCTTGCGATCGGCGACCCCACTGGCATCGAGGGCACCGCGACCGATCTTGTACCGGACCCCCGGGAGGTCCTTCACGCGGCCGCCACGCACGAGCACGATCGAGTGCTCCTGGAGGTTGTGGCCGATGCCGGGGATGTACGCGGTGACCTCGACCCCCGTGGTGAGACGCACCCGCGCGACCTTGCGCAGCGCGGAGTTCGGCTTCTTCGGGGTGTGCGTGAAGACGCGCGTGCAGACACCACGGCGCTGGGGCGAGCTCTTCAACGCGGGGGTCTTCGACTTCTCGGTCTTGGACTTGCGGCCCTTGCGGACCAACTGGGCGATCGTCGGCACAACGCTCCTACACGTTCAGTTTCGGGCCATCAGGATAGGGATCTCACGCTACTCGGGCAAAGGAGAAGGAGCGGAGCCGGCGGTCCGGCCTCACGGGAGACCAACAGGTGAGCGATCGAGCCGGCGGAGCGGATTCGACCATGGAGCACGATTCACCCTTCCTCGCCTGCGGCGACGTCGGGCAGCACGATCGGCTCGGGAGCCGGTTCGGCGGCGACGGCGACGGGTGCTTCGGTGGTCGTGGTGCCGCCCGTGAGGAAGCCGGCGATGTCGGCGGTCGAGGCGGTCTGGCGCGAGGCGCTGGCCGCCAGCCACTCCGCGATGTCGGCGTCGTCGCCGACCTCGCTCGAGTAGAAGGGCAACGGCTCGTAGTCGGGGGCCTCGGTGCGGATCTCGCGGTACCGGGGCATCCCGGTTCCCGCGGGGATCAGCTTGCCGATGATCACGTTCTCCTTGAGACCCTCGAGGCCGTCCTTCTTGCCCTCGATGGCCGCTTCGGTGAGCACGCGGGTGGTCTCCTGGAACGACGCCGCCGACAACCAGGAGTCGGTCGCGAGCGAGGCCTTGGTGATCCCCATGAGC
>JBBQMI010000265.1:0-3894 GCA_038328825.1 Acidimicrobiia bacterium
ATCCCGAGCTTCATGCACCCATCATGCAGCGTTCCGGACGGGTCGGTCCGGGGCGGCTAGAATTGCCGGTCGTGCCCCCCGCCAAGCGAATGACCGCAGCCGAGAAGAAGAAGGCCGAACGCAAGCCTTCCGAGGACTATCGAGTCATCTGCCGGTTCGGCCAGTGCCTGTTCCAGGCATCGGCCGATTCCGAAGAGGATGCCCTCGAAGCCGCCGCGAAGCACACGGAGGCCAAGGGCCATCCCCGGGTCGACATCAAGCCGCCGCCCCCGCGGGTGGAAGTCGAACCCGACCCGGCCTGATCAGCTCCTCGAGGCTCAACCGAAGCTCACGCGGGTGACGCTCGCCTCCCAGATATAGCCGTTCTCGCCCGAGCGGGAGCTCAGGAGCAGCGCGCCGCCGGCTGCGCTCGGCTGACTGAAGCTGATCGCCTTCGAGAACGGACCCATCAGGCCGTTCCCTCCACCCGTCACGAAGTCGGTTGCCAGCGGGGTGACGGTGCCGTCCTGTCGGATCTCGACGTTGATGGTGCCCTCGAACGCGGTGCCCTCGCCCGACACCGTCACCGGTGAGGTGATGGTGTCCGACGCCGACGGTGCCCGGAGCTGCACGTTGGGCGTCGACGCCGCCAGCACCCACCACGTGTCGTCGGGCCCGAGCTTGCGGACGACAACGGTCGTGACCGGGCCGGAAGGGCTCGGCTGGATCGCGACCTCACCCGATCGCAGGTCGCCCGCCATGAACGTTCCGACCACCGGGTCGACGAAGCCGACGTAGTCGAGCGCGAACCCCCTCGCCGCCTCCACCGGATCGGTGTAGCGCGTCGGGCTCACGGCGAACGGCCAGACGGCGCTGCCGGGCTGGACGCTCGACGGCTGGGTGGTGGATGTGGTGGATGTGGTCGTCGTCGACCGGCTGGTCGAGGTCGTCGAACTCGAATCGTTCCCACAGCCCGCCGCGCCGAGCGTCGTCACCAACAACGTCGCGAGGAAAGCCCGCCTGATTCGTGTCATGCCTCGATGGTGATCCGCATCGGCGTCGGGAACGAGGGCACAACGTCCCGATCCGTTCACGTTGCGTCGAGGAACGTGAACAGGAAGATCTGGGTCCCGTAGGCGACGAGTCGTGGCACCGACCGGCAGTCGGGGCCGTAGTCCCAGAGCGCGACATCGGCCGACGCGTACCCGTCGCCTGCGTGACGGGCCCGGTTGTGGGCGAGCAGCCACGGTGACCGGCACGCCTCGAACAGGTGAACGGTGAGGTCGACGCTCGGCGCGAACCAATCGCGAGGCTGCGGACCCAGCTTCTCGCCGACCGCCCCGGGCATCGTGTCGACCAGCACCACGAGCGCGAACGGATCGATCGTCCCGTCTTCGAGGAACGGCGGATCGTCGAAGCCGAGCCACGCGGCGCACTCGGCTCGACCGGGGACGTAGTCCTCCCACGGAGGATGCCCGAGGACGGCCCGCCCTTCGACGAGCTCGGCCCAGAACGGCGTCATCTCGAACGCGTCGACGCCTTCGGCAGACGGCTCACGGAACGACGGGCATTCGTCTGGATGGGCGACGTCGGTCGGGGGCTCGAGGTCGGTGAAGTCGAAGCCCTCGCGGCTCTTGCCGAAGATGCCCGTGGTGAGATGGCCTCGGGGCGCTCCCGGATTCCGGACCTCGGAACGCAGGTGCGACATCGACCGCCCGCGCCGCAGCACCTCGACGTCGATCTCGACCGGCCCCGACGTGACCTGCGCGACGAACGTCGTGTGCAGTGTGCGCAACCGCTGTTCCGGGTCAGCGAGCTCCTCGGCCATGGCCCGAACGGCGAGCGCAGTGACGACCCCACCCTGGGGGAGTGGTATCAGGTTCCAGGCGTCGTCGATGCTCGCGTCGTACCGCCCCGGCCCGGTGCTGTGCACCCGCGTGCCGTCGATGAACGCATTTCCCATCCCCGTACGCTCGTCGCGGGCGCAACCGCCGGTCAACCGAGTTTCCGCCGCTCCCGTCGCGCCCTTCCTTCGCGTCACCGCTCGGCGGGCCCGCCGACCACTTCGTGCCTGGGATCACGACGCGTCGACAGCGCTTCGGTCGACGACCACCGGGGATGTCCCCAGATCGCGCGGAAGCGCGAGCTCGTGGCCACCGAGCCAGAGGGCGGCCGTGAGGGCCCCGTAGAGCTGGAGCTTCTGTGGCTCGCCCACCCTCGAGTACTGATCGAGCGCATCCTGAACGCCCCGGCGATCGAGGAGCTCGGAGGCGAGTGGCGAGGGCTCGTCGAGCAGATATCGACGCATGATCTCCAGGTCGACCCCTGACGCGACCGCTCGCCGATCTCTTCCCACCGTGCGCACGACTGGCTTGGATGCCGACGAGCGGTTGGCAGTGCCGAACCGACAGGCCCGTCGAAGTCGGCGGGGCCCGAGCCGCTCGAACCGCCGACGCGTGGGTGGGGCAGGTTCGCGGTATGGCCGGATCGGAGCCAGGGCGCCGTCAGAACCCTCGTGCCGTCGGTCGTCCGCGAAGGGAATGTGCACGAGTGGCTCACATGCGCGTCGCATCATCTGGAAGTGCAGCCATTCCGCCCGGCGGTTGTCGGAGCCGATTGCGAACGCGAGTCGGATCGCGGTGATGGAATAGAGCGGGAAGGTGCGACTCCGGGAATCGAGTTCCTGCGTCGCACCGAACCAACGCCGCAGCCGCTGTCGAATGAAGAACGTATCGATGACGTCTTGAGGGCTGTCGCGATCGAGCGCGCCCTCGAACAACACGTGTTGCATGTCCCGCCGGTAGTGCGCGAGCACGTCGCGTCGCAAGATCCCCGCGGTTCCGAACTTCATGCTCTCGGGAAAGCGTGCCGCCTGCGCCTTGGATGCGAAGCGGGCGGTGGACGGATAGCTCGTTCGCAGCGCCTCACCACAGATGCCGGAGAAGAGGAACTCGTCGCCCGAGGGCGGACGGCCGAGGAGAGGCTCCTCGA
The DNA here is from genome assembly GCA_038328825.1 of Acidimicrobiia bacterium. Lineage (GTDB taxonomy): Bacteria > Actinomycetota > Acidimicrobiia > IMCC26256 > JANYLB01 > JANYLB01. Next base: position 2,971 of record JBBQMI010000265.1, read on the forward strand.
CGTTGATCATCCCTGAACCCGACCACGCGGTGATCCGAGAGCCGATCTCCTCCGACGACATCCCTCCGCCGCTCCGGTCGCGCACCGCGGCGTTGAGTTGTCGTCTCCTGGCCACAGCCCGCTCCCGACGAAGCGTCGTCGCCGGACGCGAGACCTGCGCTGATTCCACGGTGTGGTGCAGTCCGAATCGCTTGGCGATCTCCGTTGCAACCGCGACATCCGGCAGGTCGGGCCCGCCGAACGTCTGGAACTCGACTTCGTCTGCCAGACCCTCATCGAGGAGCAGCGAGAGCACGAGTCGCGAGTCCTTCCCGCCGGTCAACTCCGCGAAGGGTGTTCGTCCCGGGCGGGAGCGTGCCATCCGGATCGTCGTCGCCATCTCCCGGCGGGCCTCGTCGAGCATCTCGTCGGCCGAGTCCGAGCAGTCGGTGTCGAGGCGCCACGCTGAACGCAACGCCGGGACGAACCGCGCCCCACCCACCGGGTCGATCTCGATACACCCTCCGTCCGGGACCACCGACACACCTACGAAGCCCGTCCGGAGCGCCCCGGCGTGGACGCCATAGGCGAGCCAGCCGGCTCCGATCGCGTCGCGGACCGGCTCCGTCCCGCGTTCGGCGGCGAGGAACGCGGCCGCGAGGGAAGCACGCGAGGAGATGGCCACGAACTCCCGTCCGTGACCCCAGTAGCTGAGGCCGATACCGAGAGGGTCGGCGGCCACCGAGCCGTGACCCCGGTGACGCAGCGAGGCGGCGACGAAGATGCCGGCGAGATCGTCAGTTCCGTCGCACAGAGGGCGCGGACCGGAGGTGTTCCGCGAGCTGCTCCGCCCACGGTCCGGTTCGTCTCCATCCGTCGAGACGCGGCCAGACCTCACCGGTGAACGCCGTGAGGCCCCGATCGTCGACGTACCAGTGCTGCGAG
>JBBQMI010000266.1:0-3872 GCA_038328825.1 Acidimicrobiia bacterium
AGGCCGACGAGCTCGAGGTCGGGGTGCTCGATGATGGCTCGCAACGCGAGCGCGCCCACGTTGCCGGTGCTCCACTGGATCACGCGATAGGTCATGGCGGGGTTCCTCTCGGGGTGGCGGTCACGATCGCGACGGCCATCGTGCGGTCGTCGGAGCCGAGGTCGCGGACCTCGACGCGGAGGAGCTCGCCGTCGGGACGGCTCCCGATCCAGGAAGCGACGGCGCGCACCGGTCCGACCCGACCCGGACGCAGGAAGTGCAGGACGACCGACGTGACGGCGCCGCCACCGAGGGTGTGCCGCACCGCCGACTCGACAAGGGTCGTCGTCACGCCCCCGTGCAGGATGCCCCACGGGTTCCGGACGGTCTCGCCGAGCGCGAGCTCCACACCGGCCGCGGCGGGTCGGATGCCGTAGAAGGAGTTCGGATCGGCGAGCGGCTTCGCCGCTGGTGGCACCGCGAGGACGAGCGGTCGGTCGTAGTGCGGCGGACCGTCGGCCGGCTCGAGCACCGCCGACGTGAGGACGGCATCGGCGAGCAGGACGTCGGTCGCGTCGTCGCGTGCGTCGATGCAGGTGACCACGGAGTTGCGTCCGGCCCGCAGGACCTGCGCCCGCAAGACGATCCCGCCCTCGAGCACACGGGGGACGAGACGCCCGACGAGGTTCGTCGACACGATCCACCGCGGCAGCGACGCGAGGCCGGCGCACACGCCGCCGGCGCTGTCGATCATCCCGAGGAGCACACCCGCGTGCGGGACCCCGTCCGGGTCGACGAGGTGCGAGGCCCGCGGGGCCGTGCCGACGATGATTCCTTCGTCGTCCTGTTCCCGCAGCGTCACCCCGAGGTAGCGCGTGACCGATCGACCGGCGTCGGGATCGTCGAACGCGCTCACGAGGCGCGTACCGCCACCGCGGTCGCGGCGGTCGTCAGGCGACCGTTCGCGTCGAGCACCGAGACGTCGGCGGCGTTCGCGTCGATCAGGTGGGCGGTCGTGCGGAGCGGCCCGAGCTTCACGAGCGAGAGGTACGTGATCTGGAGATCGACCGTCTCTACCGGCTCGCCGGCCTTGGCGCTCACGATTGCATCGGCGGCGACCGCGACCGCGGTCGCGACGATCCCGCCCTGGACCGCGGCGAGCGTGTTGCCGATGTACGGCGTGATCGGGAGCTCGATCTCACCGGCCGATGCGTCGACCACCGAGAAGCCGATCTGGTCGACGATCGGTCGCGTGAGCCGCGAGTCGGGGAGGGCCAGGGTGCCGCGACCGCCACTGCCCGGCTCGGGGATCACCGGGTTGTCGTCGCGGCGGGCGAGGCGGGCGAAGCTCATGGTGGCGACTCCCAGGGGGCCGATGTCGTCGTGGAGGTCGACCTCGATCACCGCGGTCGTCCGCCCGGCGCGCAGCACACGCGCAACACCCTCGACCTCGTCACCGGCCGGACGCGGGAGCACGTGCAACGTGAGGTCGGCGGTCGCGATCCAGTCGGGCGCGACGGTGGTCGCGGCGAGACCGCCGCCGAGCATGTCGACGAGCGTCGCCAACACTCCCGCGTGGACCGATCCCGACGGGTTGCGCACGAAGTCGACGACGGGAAGCCACGCGTACCCCTTGCCGTCGCCGGGCTGCTCGAACTCCGCGCGCAGGTCGCGCAGCACGTGCTGCAGCGGCGGATACGACTCGTGCTCGATCTGCGTCACGTCAGGGACTCTCACACACTTTGGCGTCGCAAAGCCCTCAATGTTGCGGGGTCTCCGACGCCAAAGCGAGGAACGGAACGAGTCAGACGCCGAGGCGGGTGGCGGCCTCTCGGCGGTAGCGGCTCGTCGAGTGTTCGGGGTCCTTGTCGAAGCGCGGGATCACTTCGTCGCCGAAGAGCTTGACCGTCTTCTCGAGGAGGTCGTGCGGGTAGACGCTTCCCGACGGGCCCATGATGAGCTGGTCGACGCCGATGTCCTCCCACTTGCGGAGCGCGGTCTCGCAGTCGTCGGGGTCGCCGACGATGCTCGCACCCATCTTCCAGCCCGCCTCGACCTGCTCGAGCGTCGGGTCGGCGATCTCGGTCGGCCACTCCGGCACCCACTTGGGCTTCGGGAACGTGTCGAGGTAGTGGAACACGAGGCTCTGCTGCCGACCGTTGCCGGAATGGGTCAGGAGCTCACGGGCCTCGTTGCGGTCCTCGAGGCACATGAAGTTCGTGGTGATCGCGATGTTGTCGTTCACGTACTCACCGACGGGCTCGGCGTCCTTGATCGTCTTCTTGTAGATCTCGACGAGCGGCGCCATCTTCTCGGGCGCGCCGCCGGTGAAGCACAGCACGCCGAGGCCCATCTTGGCTGCCTTCTCGAACGTGCCCGGGTTGCCGGCCGCGACCCACATCGGCGGGTGGGGCTTCACGTAGGGCTTGGGGAGCACGTTGCGCTCGGGGAGGGAGAAGAACTTCCCGTCGAACTGGTACGTGCCGTCCTTCCACATCTTCTTGAACTCGGGGATGACCTCGTCGAACATGTCCTTCGTCGACTCGGGGTCGGTGATGCCGAAGCCGGCCTGCTCGGTGGTCGACGAACCGCGACCGGTGCCGAACTCGAACCGTCCGCTCGAGAGGTGGTCCATCATCGCGACGCGCTCCGCGACGCGGGCCGGGTGGTTCACCGGGGGCGTGATGTTGATGATCCCCGAGCCCACGTGCAGCTGCTCGGTGCGGGCGAGCACCCACGGGGCGAGCACCTCGTTGGCCGAGATGTGCGAGTACTCCCAGAGGAAGTGGTGCTCGGTGAGCCAGGCGTACTTCCAGTTGTGCTGGTCGGCCGTGACGCACAGGTCGGCTTCGCTCATCAGCCGGGTGTGTTCGGCCTGCGGGTCGGCCTCCATCATCGATTGCGGGATGTAGCCGCCGCAGAACAGTCCGAACTCCATGGTGGTGCTCCTCCCCGAGGCCGGGAGCGCCCCGACCGGATTTAGAACACGTTATAAAAACGGTGGGCACCTGTCCAGTGCCGGCCGTCGGTCAGCCGACGGTCAGCCGTCGGTGAGGTGGCGGTCGAGGAAGTCGGCCGCCTGTTTCAGCGTCGCCCGGGAGACGCCGGCCCAGGGCATGAGGATCTCGTAGACGTGGAACATGTTGGGGGCGAGGAACGACTCGACCTCGATGCCGGCGTCGTGCAGTTTGGCGATGAAGCGCCCGATCTCGTCGCGGAACATCTCGTTGGTCCCGCGCGCGACGAACGACGCCGGGAAACCGTCGACGTCGGCGTACACGGCCGACACTCTCGGATCGTGCGGGTCGCGCTCGCCGAGGTAGCCGCGCACCGGAATCTCGTCGGGCAGCACGTCGTGACGGGCGTTGGCCGTGATCGACTCCTCGCCCATCACGAGGTCGACCTCCGGCGAGAACAGCAACGCGCACGCGGGCTCGGGGAGGTGCGCGGCGCGCGCGTCCTCGAACAACGAGGTCGCGAGGCCACCACCGCCTGAATCGCCGGCGATCACGATCTGGCTCGCCGTGCGGTTGTCGTCGAGGAGACCCTCGAACACCTGGATCGCGTCGTCGAGACCGGCGGGGAACGGGAACTCGGGCGCGAGCCGGTAGTCGGCGATGAAGAGGTCGCAGCCGGTGCTGCGCACCAACTCGGCGGTGAAGATCGTGTACATCCACGGCGTGGTGGCCAGGTAGCCGCCGCCGTGCAGGTAGAGGATCGTGGCGCGCGGACGACCGAGAGGGCGGACCCACACGCCCGGGATGTCGCGGATGAAGTCGTCTTCAACGGTCACGCCGTCGCGGGTGGCGATCGGCGGGAGCACCACCCGGCACAGGTCGTCGAGCACCTTCTCGAGTGACCGCAGGCGAGGCGTCGGGAGGTTCATCGAGTAC
>JBBQMI010000267.1:0-3869 GCA_038328825.1 Acidimicrobiia bacterium
GATGCTCGTTCCCGGGTACAGGATCCCGCCGTAGCCGGCATCGATCGCCGGCGCTGAACCCCACGTCACCGGCGACGCCTTGGGCGTGTCCGTTGCGGCGTAGACCTTGTCGAGGTACGGCGCCGGTGGGTTCGGGGCGGGAGGAGGACCGCACGTCGCGGCTCCCACCGTCAAGGCCAGTCCGATCGCACCCAACAACACCATCCATCGACGCATGACATCTCCCCCTCGTGGTCGTCCCGCCAGCCAATCACGCGAACCTGGCCAAACGCTGGCTGGTCCCTGTCCCCGGTGTTCGAGTGTTCGGTCCTGTGATAGGAGCACTGCTCGTGGAGCGAGCGCACCCCGCTCGGAGTGAGACCGGGCGCATTCTGGTCGTCGATGACGAAGCCAACGTCGCCGACGTCGTGGCCGGCGCGCTCCGACTCGTCGGCTACCAGACCGAGACGGCCCCGACGGGCTACGCCGCACTCGCCGCAGCCGATCGGCACGAGTACCTGCTGATCGTGCTCGACGTCGGGCTCCCCGACGTCGACGGCTTCGAGGTGTGCCGCCGCCTCCGTTCCGACGGAATCGTCACCCCGATCCTCTTCCTGACCGCGCGCACGGGCGCGGCCGACGCGGCGCGCGGACTGGCACTCGGGGCCGACGACTACATCCGAAAGCCCTTCGGGTTGGAGGAGCTCGTCGCACGCGTCCGGACGGTGTTGCGCCGCGCGTCTCAGCACTCGTCCACCGACGACGACGACGACATCCTGCGCTTCGACGACATCGAGATCGATCGGCGCCGCTACGAAGCCCGGCGCGCCGGGAGCATCCTCGACCTCACGCCGAGCGAGTTCCGCGTGCTCGAGACGCTCGTCGACAACGCCGGCCGCATCCTCACCCGGGGCCAGATCCTCGACGCCGTGTGGGACGAACCCGAGGAACGCGAGCCGACCAGCGTCGAGACCACGGTAAGTCGCCTTCGCCGAAAGCTGAACGCGCACGGTCCTGGGCTCATCGAGACCCGGCGCGGGGTCGGCTACGGGCTCCTCCGACGCGACCGCTGATGTCGCTCCGTCTGCGCCTCACTGCATTGGGCACGATCGTCGTGCTCCTGGCGGTCGGGGTGTTCGGGTGGATCACCGTCACGAGCACGCATCGCGCGCTCCTGCACCGGACCGACGAGGAGATCGCGGCCGTCGCGAGCGGTCTCCTCACCATCGCGCAGGCACAGGTGGAACGAGTCGGGAGCGGCCGGCCTCCCTTGCGCTACAAGCGGCTGGAGAAGATCCAGCTCTCGGACGCCTTCCCGGGTTACGCGATCGTCATGACCGGCGCCGGCCGCCGGTTGCCGCTCCCCCGGCTCGCGCGCGAGAGCGAGACGCCGCCGGACGTCCCCGAAGATGCGAAGGCGCGAGCCGGTCACGGCGGCTTCGATCTCGCGCCGAACTACCGGGCGCGCGTGGTGAAGATCCCGGAGACCGACAGCGTGATGTTCCTGGCCTTCTCACTCGAGAAGGTCGATGCTCAGGTGCGGGATCTCCGCGACCTCGCGCTCGTCGCCGGAGCGATCGTCGTGCTGCTGTCGGCCGGTCTCCTCGTCGCGGCGACGCAGTACGGGCTCCGTCCACTTCGACGCGTCGTCGACGCGGCCGACGACATCGCCGAAGGCCGCCGCGCCGGGCCGGTCGACCCCGGCCCCGAGCACACCGAGATCGGGGAGTTGACCGACTCGCTCAACGCGATGCTCGCGAGCGTCGAACGGAGCGCATCCGAGCGCGACGAGGCGCGCGCTCGGACCGTCCAGTTCGCCGCCGACGCGGCCCACGAACTGCGAACTCCCGTCACCGCGATCCTCGGTTACGCCGACCTCCAGCGCCACGGCGGCCTCGAACCCGATCGCTTCGACGAGGTCTTCTCCCGGATCTACGACGAGGCATCGCGACTCCGCGGCCTCGTCGACGGATTGCTCGTGCTCAACCGGCTCGAACTTCCCGACACGTGGGAGGCGGACCCCGAAGTCGTCGACCTCGCCGAGGTCTGCGCGCTCGCGGCGTCGGATTCGATCGCGGTCGATTCGCGCTACCCGGTCACCATCGACAGTGTGGGCCCGAGTGCTGCACTCGCCCGCGCCGACGAGGTCTTCCAGATGGTCACGAACCTCCTCGCCAACGTGCGAGCCCACACGCCGCAAGGAACCACGACGACGGTCACCATCCACGACCGATCCGACGGCGTGGTCCTCGACGTCGTCGACGACGGCCCGGGTGTTCCCGACGACGTCCGGGACCGCGCCTTCGAACGGTTCACCCGCGGCCCGACCGGTGGAACCGGGCTCGGCCTCGCGATCGTCCGATCGCTCGCCCGGGCCAACGGCGGCGACTCGGGCCTCGGTCCGCCGGGGAACGGCGGCCACGTCTGGATCCGTCTCCCCCGCAGCGAGCGTCACCGTCGTGGAGCGGTTGACAGTTGACTTGCTCACGAACGATGAACGGGCACGCTTCGAACGCGACGGGTTCATCACCCTGCCGGGGCGCGCTCGATCCGACGACGCTCGACGCAACACTGGCGGACCCGGGCGGGCGCAGGCCGCGTACCAGTCGGAACCCGCTGTCGGGCCGCACCACGGGCTGAACCTCCACGACCTGATCGGGCGCGACGACGCGTGGCTCGACCTCGTCGACCGGCCCACCACGTTCGCGAAGGTGTGGGGGGTGCTCGGATGGAACATCCAGTTGTTCCACACCCAGCTCCTCGTCACACCCCCGGCGCCGGAACGGGCCGGTCGCGGCGCGTACGGATGGCACCAGGACAACAACCGGATGAACCTCGACCTCGAGACCGACCCGCAACCTCGGGTCTCGGTGAAGGTGGGCTACTTCCTCACCGACCTCCCGGAGACGGACATGGGCAACCTGACGGTGGTCCCGGGAAGCCATCGTGCCGGCCGGCCCGACGTTGCGTTCGGGGATCAACCTGACGGAGCGACCGAGGTCCTCGCCGAAGCGGGCGACGCGATCCTGTTCGATCGTCGGCTGTGGCACGCCGCGAGCACGAACGCGTCCGACCGGACACGCATCTTCGTCACCTACGGATACAGCTACCGGTGGTTGCGACCCAAGTCGGCGATGCAGCACACCAGCCTCTTCGAGCGCGTCGATCCGATCCGTCGCCAGCTGCTCGGCTGGTGCAGCAGCGCGAACGGCTACTTCGAACCGACCGACGACGACGTGCCGCTCCGCACCTGGATCCGCGACCACGTGAGCGACGCCGCCGTCGCGCCGTAGCCGGGCTACGTCGCGCAGGTCTCCTCGTCGACGCGAATCGGGTCACGAGTGAAGAGGCCGCGTGGAGTCTGCTCGCCCGCACACCTGCTCCCCGCCGGGCGGCGGCGCTCACCACGCCACCAAGTACGCGGTCGAGGCCTTCTCCGACGCGATGCGCTACGAGGTGAAGGGCTTCGGGATCCGGGTCGTACTCATCGAACCCGGCCCGGTCAACACCGAGTTCGGCAGCACCGCGAACGCGTCGATGGCCGAACACCCCACCGACGGTCCCTACGCGGAGTTCAACCGCGGCGTCGACGCGCTCGTCACCAAGACCTACGTCAAAGCGCCGCGCGGATCCGCCCGACCGGAGGCGATCGCCGCGGTCATCGCCAGGGCCGTCACCACCAGACGACCCAAGCCGCGCTACCTCGTCGGTCCTACGGCCAAGTCGATCGTGTCGACCCACGCCCTGCTCAGCGATCGGATGTGGGACCGCTTCCTCACAACCCAGTACCCGAAGCCGCCCGCCGGGTAGCGCCGGAGCCGATGGGTTCGACGGTTCATCGTGTCGCTCGCAGTGTGGGGTTCACGGGTGCGGTAGTACGCGATTACTCC
>JBBQMI010000268.1:0-3868 GCA_038328825.1 Acidimicrobiia bacterium
CCGCCGGTCTCATGCGGGTCGGGCTCGACACCGGGATCCCGGTGGTGTTCGGGGTCCTCACCACCGACACGCTCGCCCAGGCCGAGGCCCGGATCGGCGGGTCGGTCGGCCACAAGGGCGAGGAGGCGGCCCTCACCGCGATCGAGATGGCCGCATTGTTGGCCCAGCTCCCGGCGGCCAACGGGTAAGACTGTCGGTCATGTTGCGACTGGTGCTCCCCAAGGGTTCGCTCGAACGGGCGACGTTGCAGCTGTTCGAAGACGCCGATCTCCCCGTGCTGCGCGGCTCCGAAGTCGACTACCGGGCGACGATCGACGACCCGCGCGTCGTCGACGTCACGATCCTGAGGCCGCAGGAGATCCCGCGCTACGTCGCCCAGGGCCTGTTCGACGTCGGGATCACCGGCCGCGACTGGATCGAGGAGACGAGCTCCGAGGTCGTCACCCTCACTGAGCTGCACTACTCGAAGGCCACGGCGCGCCCGATCCGGATGGTGCTCGCGGTCGCGGGCGACGCGAGCTACGAGAGCGTCGCCGAACTGCCCACGGGCGTGCGCGTCCACACCGAGTACCCGGAGCTGACCCGCCGGTTCCTCGAGAAGCACGGGGTCGACGCCGAGGTCTCGCTCTCCTACGGCGCGACGGAAGCCAAGATCCCCGAGATCGCCGACGCAGTCGTCGAGATCACCGAGACCGGGCGCGCACTGCGCGCCGCCGGCCTCACCGTGCTCGACACGATCCTCGTGAGCTACACCGAGCTGATCGCGAACCGCGACGCGCACGCAGATCCCGGGAAGCGGCGGGCGATGGAGCAGCTCCAGACGCTGCTCACCGGCGCGCTCGAGGCGCGCGGGCGCGTGCTGGTGAAGCTCAACGTCGACGAAGCCCAGCTCGACGCGGTCATCGCGCTGCTCCCGGCGATGAAGTCGCCGACGGTCTCGAAGCTGTTCGGCGACGCCGCGTACGCGGTCGAGGCGGTCGTGGCCAAGTCGGAGATCAACATCCTGATCCCCGCGCTCAAGGAGAGCGGTGCGACCGACATCATCGAGCTTCCCATTGCCAAGATCGTCCACTAGCCGTCGGCGCGGCCGGGTCACCGAGTTCGACTCCCATCGCGGCCTCGGCGTCGTGACCACCGATGCCGGCGCCGCCTTCCCGTTCCACTGCACGCAGCTCGCCGACGACTCCCGTCAGGTCGACGTCGGCGCGCCGGTGGAGTTCGTCGAGATCCCCGGCGGGATCGGCCGCTGGGAAGCCGGCGAGATCGTCAAGCTCGAGGCCTAGTCGGCTTCCGCCGACCCTTCGGCGTGCCGCCCTCGGAGTCGGTGCGGTCCGCGCGCCTTGCCGCCGGGCTCCTGCCGCCCGTCCCGGTGCCCGTCGCCTCCGCCGCCGCGTACGACAAGTTGAACGCCGAGTTCACGAGCTGGATGTGGGTGAACGCCTGCGGGAAGTTGCCGAGTTGCCGCTTGCCGACGGGGTCGTACTCCTCGGCGAGGAGGCCGACGTCGTTGGCGAGTCCCGCGAGCCGCTGGAACATCCGTCGGGCCTCGTCGTGGCGACCCATCAGCGAGAGGTTGTCGAGGTACCAGAACGAGCAGGGGAGGAACGCGCCCTCGCCCGGGGGGAGCCCGTCGTCGACGCCGGTGGTGTCGTAGCGGGCGACGAACCCCTCGTGCATCAGCTCGCGCTCGACCGTCATCAGGGTGCTCTGCACGCGCTCGTCGGTCGCGGGGAGGAACCCGACGAGCGGCATCATGAGCACCGCGGCGTCCATGCGCTTCGACCCGTAGGCCTGCGTGAACGCCTGCTTCTCGGTGTCGTAGCCCTCGGCGCACACCTGGTCGTGGATCTCCTGGCGCTGGTGGCGCCATCGGGTGACCTCGTCGTTGTCGACGTGGTAGATCTCGCACGCTCGTACGGCGCGGTCGAACGCGACCCACGCCATCACCTTCGAGTGCACGAAGTGCTGGCGCGGCCCCCGCACCACCCAGATGCCGTCGTCGGGGCGGTGCCACGCGCCTTCGAGCCATTCCAGCAGCTTGATCTGGATGTCGAGCAGGTCGGCGTCGGGTGCCGCGCCCGCTTCCATGGCGTGGAAGTTCGCGTCGAAGAGCTCGCCGTACACGTCGAGCTGGAACTGCTCCGACGCCGCGTTGCCGACGCGCACCGGGCTCGAGTTCTCGTAGCCGGGCATCCACGGCACCTCGAACTCGGTGAGCCGCCGCTCGCCCGAAACGCCGTACATGATCTGGAGGTCCGACGGTGATCCCGCGACCGCGCGCACGAGCCAGTCGCGCCAGGCCTGCGCCTCCTCGAGGTAGCCGGCCTCGATCAGCGCGAGGAGCGTGAAGGTGGCGTCGCGCACCCAGCAGTAGCGGTAGTCCCAGTTGCGGACGCTGCCGATCCACTCGGGCAACGACATCGTCGGCGCGGCGACGATACCGCCCGTCGGCGCGTAGGTGAGCGCCTTGAGGGTGATGAGCGAGCGGGTGACGGTGTCGCGCCACTCGCCGTCGTACTGCGAGCGCTTCGCCCACCGCCGCCACCACCGCGCGGTATCGGTGATCGCGCGCGCGGCATCGAGCGGACGCGGCGGGTCGCTGTTCGACGGATGCCACGCGAGCACGAACGGCACGACGTCGCCCGGCTCCACGACGAAGTCGGAGATCGTCTCCATCCCCGCGCCGTGGGTGCGCACCGGCGTGCGCAGGATCACCGCGTCGGGGCCGGCCACCGCGCGCAGGTCACCCTCGACGTGGCGGACCCAGGGAACGATCGAGCCGTAGTCGAAGCGGATCGAGAGGTCCATCCGCATGGGTACGCGGCCGGAGACGCCGGTGACGACGCGTCCGATGTCGACGCTGTGGTGACGGATCGGCATGCAGTCGGTGACCGTGACGGTGCCATCGTCGGTGACGAACGTCGTCTCGAGCACGAGCGTGTCGTCGAGGTAGCGCCGGGTCGTCTGCTGCAACCCGCCGGCAGGTGCGAGCTTCCAGCGTCCGTGCTTCTCGTCGCCGAGTATCGCCCCGAACGTCGACGCCGAATCGAATCGGGGTGCGCACCACCAGTCGATCGAGCCGTTGTTGCCGACGAGCGCCGCGGTCTGCGTGTCGCCGATGAGCGCGTAGTCCTCGATGCGCAGTCCCATCGGGCTTACGAAGCCCGCTCTTCACTCACCTGCACGAAGGCGAGGCGGAGTTGCGCCAGCGCATCGGCGAGGGGGCGGGCGGCGTCGCCGAGGCGGTCACCGAGCCCGTCGACCAGGGCGGCCATGCCGTCGATCGCCAGGGCCGCTTCGCCGAGCGATTCGGGCCGCTCCGCGCTCAGGCCCAGATGGAGGACCGACAGCTCGTGGAGTCGGATGGCGTGATCGGCGAGGATCGCCGACACGGGGGTCGACGCGAGCTGGGCCAGGGCCTCTCTGACCTGCTCCTCGTCGAGCTCGGCCCCGTGCTCGTCGACGAAGCCGCCGCCGTCGGACGGCCCACCGCTGCCAGGTCGGGGATCGGGCTCCTCGCGGGGCTCGTATTCGCCACCTGGGGTCCAGATGCTGCTCACGCTGCTATCCTCACCGGCACAACTTAACTGGGAAGTGGATCGGTGCGTGCGTTCGCGTTCGCCCGGCCCCACCCGGCTGCCCGGCGCTTGCGTCCGGTGTTCGCCGGGTCGTCTCCATTCGATCACTCCGGTCGGGCGCGCGAGCTCTCGACCCTGCGGTCCTGCGGCGGACGCTTCCCGTGTCCGCCGTCTGCGCGTCTGCAGTCGGAACCGAGTCCATGGGGTGATGCGCAGATTTCTACCGACGATGCCCGAATCAACGATCGGATCCGTGCCCGGGAGGTGTTCCTCGTCGATTCCGACGGGAC
>JBBQMI010000269.1:0-3868 GCA_038328825.1 Acidimicrobiia bacterium
CGGAGGCGCTCCGGGGCGTGGTGGGGGAGTTCACCAGCTCGATCCGCGAGCACCGAGCGCCCCTCACCGACGGCAACGCCGGTGTCCGCGTCCTCGAGATCCTCGAGGCCGCTTCGCAGAGCCTCGCCGACGACGGTGCGACCGTCCCATTGAAGGGTGACCGGTGATCCAGGGCAAGCGTGTGCTCATCACGGGCGGTGCCGGCATGATCGGCTCCACGATCGCCGACCGTCTCGTCGACCTCGAGCCGGCCGAGATCGTGGTCGTCGACAACCTCGTCCGTGGGCGCATGGCGAACCTCGACGCCGCCACGAGTCGCTATCCGGTGACGTTCGTGGAGGGCGACCTGCGCGACCGCGATCTCGTCGACGATCTCATGGACGGCATCGACGTGTGCTTCCACCTCGCGGCGATCCGGATCACCCAGTGTGCCGAAGAGCCGCGTCTCGCGCTCGAGGTGCTCGTCGACGCGACGTACAACGTGCTCGAGGCCGCCGTCGCGGCGAAGGTCGACAAGGTGATCGCGTCGTCGTCGGCATCGGTGTACGGACTCGCCACCGAGTTCCCGACCGACGAGGACCACCACCCGTACGCCAACACCACCTTCTACGGCGCGGCCAAGGTCTTCAACGAGGGCATGATGCGAAGCTTTCACGACATGTACGGGCTCGACTACGTGGCCCTGCGGTACTTCAACGCCTACGGCGCGCGCATGGACATCCACGGCGTGTACACCGAGGTGCTCGTGCGCTGGATGGAACGCATCCTCGCCGGCCGACCTCCGCTTATCCTCGGCGACGGCAACCAGACGATGGACTTCGTCTACGTCGACGACATCGCGCGCGCCAACGTGCTCGCCGCGGAGTCGCCGGTGACCGACCGCATCTACAACATCGCGAGCGGGGAGGAGACGAGCCTCAACGACCTCGCCCGCGCGCTGCTGCGGGTCATGGGCTCCGATCTCGAGCCCGAGTACGGACCGGAACGCACAGTGAACGCGGTGTCGCGCCGCCTCGCCGACACGTCGCGCGCGGCCGCCGACCTCGGCTTCACCGCCGAGGTCTCGCTCGACGAAGGCCTCCGCCGCCTCGTCGCCTGGTGGCAGAGCGAGCAGTCGGCCGCAGCAAAGGCGTCCCTGTGACCACGACCAGCACCGATCCCAGCAGTACCGACACCGGCATGATCCCGGTCATGCGACCGTGGCTCGGCCCCGAAGAGGCCGACGCGGCCGCGGCTGCGGTCGCGTCGGGCTGGGTTGCGCAGGGACCCCGGGTCGCCGAGTTCGAGCGCGCTTTCGCGTCGCGCGTCGAGGCACCATATGGCGTGGCGGTGTCGTCGTGCACCACGGCCCTGCACCTCGCGCTCGTGGTCGCGGGTGTCGGACCGGGCGACGAGGTCGTCGTGCCGTCGCTCTCGTTCATCGCGACCGCCAACGTGGTCCGCTACGTCGGCGCCACCCCGGTCTTCGCCGACGTCGAACCCGCCACGTTGAACCTCACTGCCGACACCATCGACGCGGTCCGCACGCCGATGACGCGCGCAGTCATCCTCGTGCACCAGGTCGGCACCCCCGCCGACCTGGGCGCGGTGCACGCGCTCTGCGACCCCGCGGGGATCGTCGTGATCGAAGACGCCGCGTGCGCGATCGGTTCGGAGTACGACGGTCGTCCGATCGGAGCCGACTCGGATCTCGCGGCGTACTCGTTCCACCCGCGGAAGGTGATCACCACGGGTGAGGGTGGGATGCTCGTCACCACCAACGAAGCGTGGGCCGAGCGCTCGCGCCGGCTCCGTGAGCACGGGATGTCTCTGAGCGCCGCTGAGCGTCACGCGAGCAGCAACGTGGTGCTCGAGGGCTACGCCGAGGTGGGGTTCAACTACCGCATGACCGACGTCCAGGCCGCGATCGGGATCGTGCAGCTCGGGCGGCTCGACGCGATCGTCGCCCGGCGTCGCGAGCTCGCCGACGCCTACCGGGCCCGACTCGCCGACCTCCCGCTCGCCGGGATGATCGCCGACCCGCCGTACGGTCGTACCAACTACCAGTCGTACTGGATCGAGCTCGGCGACGAGTTCCCGATGACGCGCGACGAGCTGCTGCAGTCGTTGCTCGACCAGGGTGTGTCGGCCCGGCGCGGGATCATGGCGTCGCACCTCGAACCGGCGTACGCCGACGCCACCGACGGTCCGTTGCCGGTCACCGAGCGGCTCACCCGTCGGTCGCTCATCCTCCCGCTGTTCCACGAGATGAGCGGAGGCCAGCACGATCGGGTCGTGGCCGCGGTCCGCGCCGCCGCCGGTTCCAGCTGACCGGCGGAACCATGCGCATCGTCGTCTACCCGCACCTGATGACGGTCGGTGGGAGCCAGCTCAACGCGATCGAGCTCGCCGCGGCCGTCCGGGACCGTGGGCACGAGGTCACGGTCTTCGCCGCAGAGGCCGGCCCGCTGAGTGAGACGGTCGAGCGTCTCGGCCTCCCGCTCGTGATCGCCCCGCGCCACACGAAGCGCCCCTCGATCCCGATCGCCCGCGCGCTGCGCGAACTCTGCGGGCGCGAGCGCATCGACATCGTGCACGGCTACGAGTGGCCGCCTTGCCTCGAGGGGTTCTACGGGCCGCTCCTCTGCGACGGTGTCACGGTGGGGTGCACCGTCATGTCGATGTCGGTCGCGCCCTTCATCCCCTCGTCGGTGCCGCTCATCGTCGGAACGGAGCAGATCGCGGCCGCGGCCCGAACCAGCCGAACTGCGCCCGTGCGAGTGATCGAGCCACCGGTCGACACCGAGTCGAACCACCCGGCGATCGACGGCAGCGCGTTCCGCGCCCGCTACGGCCTTGGTGACGGCCCGACAATCGTGCTCGTCTCGCGGCTCGCGGTCGCGCTGAAGCTCGAGGGGATCGAACGGGCCATGCGGGCCATGGCGTTCCTCGCACCCGACACCGGCGCGCAACTGGTGGTCGTCGGCGACGGGCCGGCCCGCGAGCAGCTCGCGCGCGTCGCCGCCGAGGTCAACGCCGCGACCGGTGCGGCGACGGTGACGATGACGGGTGAGCTCTCCGACCCTCGACCGGCGTACGCCGCCGCCGACGTCTTGCTCGGCATGGGCGGTTCGGCGCTGCGCGCCATGGCCTTCGCGAAGCCCGTCGTCGTGCTCGGTGAGCTCGGGTTCGCCGGGGTGTTCTCGCCCGACACGGTCGACGTCTTCCTGTGGCAGGGCTTCTACGGCCTCGGCGACGGCGACCAGCGCGCCGAGCCGTTCGCCGACCTGCTCCGCCCCCTCGTGGTCGACCCGGAGCTGCGGGCCGACCTCGGGGCCTACGCGCGTCAATTCGTCGAGTCGCGGTGCAGCCTGGTCGCGGCAGGAGAGCGTCAGGAGGCGCTGTACCGGGAGTGGCTCACCGTGCATCCCCGCCGTGGCATCCTCGTCGCCGAGGGCGTCGGCACCGCAGCTCAAGTTGTCTTCGGCAAGGTCCGACAACGGCTCGACCGGTGGCGAGGGCGCGAAGCCTCCGAAGATTTCAACACCGTCACCGAGATCGCCAAGACCGCCGCACTCGCAGAGAGGTCGCACTGAGGTGGAGCACATCCCGCTCGTAGATCTGAAAGCCCAGCATGCCGCGGTCGCCGACGAGGTCGCGGCCGGGTTCGCGTCGGTGCTCGAACGCACCGCGTTCGTTCTCGGTGAGGAGGTCGACGAGTTCGAGCGCGAGTTCGCCGAGTTCTCCGGTGCCGCCCACTGCGTGGGCGTCGGCAACGGCACCGACGCGGTCGAGCTCGCGCTGCGCGCCGCGGGTGGCGGTGCGGGCACCGGCGCCGCGGTGATCCTCCCCGCCAACACCTTCATCGCCACCGCTGAGGCCGTCGTGC
>JBBQMI010000270.1:0-3866 GCA_038328825.1 Acidimicrobiia bacterium
CCCCGGCAGGTGTGATCGGAGCGCGGCCGCCCGCAGCTGGACCCCGCCCTCACCCCGTCGCAGGAGCACTGCCGCGGCTCCCTCGTTCGGCGAGCACAACATGAAGAGGTGCAACGGTTCGCACACGAGCCGCGACATGAGCACGTCGTCGACCGAGACCTCCTTGCGGAACATCGCGTCGGGGTTGTGCAGGCCGTTGCTTCGGTTCTTCACGACGATCGCGGCGAGATGCTCCTTCGTCACGCCCGACTCGCGCATCAGTCGCTGGGCGCGGAGCGCGAAGTAGGCGGGCGTCGCCGCGAGCCCGGCTTCCTCGCGCCACGGCTCGAAGAACGACGACCGGATGATGCCCATCGGCATCTTCTCGATACCGAACACGAGGACCTCGTCGTACTGGCCCGCGCGGATCGCTCCGGCCGCGAGCATCAACGCCGCCCCGCCGCTCGCGCACCCGGCCTCGACGTCGACGATCGGGATGCCGGTGAGCGCGAGCGCGCCGAGCACCTTGTGCCCCGCGGCCACCCCACCGTACGCGGTCCCGCAGAACGCCGCCTGGAACGTGCGGGCACCCGGTGCCACGCCCGCGTCGGCCAGGGCGGCGCGCACCGCGTCGACTCCCATCGCGGTCGCGGTCTTGTCGCCCCATCGCCCGAACGGGTGGATTCCGATCCCCGCGATCTCCACACCCGCGGTCATGTGCGGAACTCCCAGGTCGTGACCGGTTGACCATCCTCACCGGGGAGCTCGACGAACGTGAGGTGCATGGATTGACCGAACTCGTAGTCGGCGACGGGTGACGCGAGGCGCGTGATGACGCGCACGCCCTCGGGCAGCTCGACGACGCCGAAGCCGTACGGGACCGCGCCGAGGTACCCGGGGGGCGCGCTGGTCACCTCGGTCCAGGCCCAGAGCGTGCCCGCGGCCGACAGCGCGACCGGCGACGGACCGGGTACGCCGCAGAGCGGGCAGTCGGGCGCGACGGGGAACGAGTACCGCCCGCAGGTGTCGCAGCGGACACCGAGCAGCGCCGGCGGATCCACGGTGAACAGGCCTTCGTGGACCGGGTTCAGATCACCGCCTCCTCGTGCAGACGCGCGAGCTCCGCGGCGTCGAGGTGGAGGACATCGGCGAGGACCGCGTCGGTGTGCTCGCCGAGACGGGGTGCGCCCGAGGGTGTCGGCACCGGCTCGCCCACGAACCGGGGGTACGGCGCCTGCTGGCTCAGCTCGCCCGCGACGGGGTCGGCGACCTGCACGAGATCGCCGCGCGCCGCCATGTGCGGGTCGGCGAAGACGTCGGCGGCGGTGTACGCGGTCGCGACGGGCACGTCGTGGGCGACGCACGCGGCTTCCACGTCGACGGCCGAACGGGCCGAGGTCCAGTCGGCGACGATGCCGTTGATCTCGTCGGCGCGCGACGCGCGGTCGGTGAGGCGTTCGAACCGTGGATCCTTCACGAGATCCGGTCGTCCCATCGCCGCGCAGAGGCGGGCGAAGTTCGCGTCGGATCCGGCGACGATGCACACGAACTTGCCGTCGGCGCTCGGGTAGTTGTCGAGCGGAGCCGAGTTGGCGAGCCGATTCCCCTCGCGGCTGCGCACCGCGCCCAGTCGCTCGTACGCGGGGAGCGTCCACTCGAGGATGCGCAGGACCGCGCCATAGAGCGCGGCGTCGATGACCGCGCCGGAGCCGCCGCGCGCGTCTCGCGCGTAGAGGGCAGCCGTCGCGGCCTGGGCCGCGAACACACCGGTGAGGTAGTCGGAGATCGTCACGCCCACCCGCACCGGCGGGCGGTCGGGATAGCCCGTGAGGTGGAGCAGCCCGCCGTAGCCGATGCCGACGCGATCGAGACCGGGACGGGGGGAGTAGGGACCGTCCTGGCCGAAGGTGCTGATGCGCACGAACACGAGCTTCGGGTCGAGATCGCCGGGTGCGAGGTGCCACTTCTCGAGCGTTCCGGGGCGGAAGTTCTCGACCACGACGTCGGCGGTGGCGGTGAGGCGGCGGGCGAGGTCCTGACCCTCAGGCTTGCGGAGGTCGAGGGTGACACTCTTGCGGCCCCGGCCTTCGACCGCCCAGAACAACGAGTACGGACCGTCGGGCGTGTCGGTGAACGGTCCGATCTCGCGCATGAAGTCGCCGCCGCGCGGCTGCTCCACCTTGATGACCTCGGCGCCCATCTCGCCGAGGAGCCCGGCGCAGAAGGGGGCAGCGATGCGCGTGCCGAGATCGACGATCCGCAACCCCGAGAGCGGTCCGGCCATCAGCCCGACTGCTCGCGGCGCACCGCGTCCATGCCGCCGGCCTTGCGCGCCTCGACCTTGTCGAGCGCGGTCGGCGTGTTGCTCACGAACTGGTGCACCATGAAGTGGTACTTCCAACTCTCGCGCTGCCCCTGGATGTCGAGCGTGTGGTTGATCGTGTCCTTCACCGCGCTCGCCGTGAGCGGCGGGACCAGCGCGACCTTGTCGGCCATCTCCCGCGCCGACGCCGCGAGCACGTTGCGGGGTACCACCGTGTTCACGAGTCCGTAGCGTTCCGCCTCGGCCGCGGTGAAGGTCTCGGAACAGAGGAGGAACTCCTTTGCCTTGCGCGGCCCGAGCTCCCAGGGTTCGACGAGCAGCTCCACACCGACGCCACTCATCCGCAGCACCGGGTTCGAGAACTTCGCGTCGTCGGCGGCGACGATCAGGTCGCACATGCACGCGAGCATCAGGCCTGCGGCCGAGCACACGCCCTGCACGGCCGCGATCGTGATCTTCGGGAAGTCGCGGATGCGCAGGAGCTTGTCCCAGTACATGACCTGCTCGTGCTCGAGCTTGCCTTCGGGCGTCGACCGCTTGGCCGCCCAGTGCTCTTCACCGGCGAGGATCTCCTTGAGGTCGTGACCGGCCGAGAAGTGCTTGCCCTCGGCGGCGAGGACGACGACCCGAACCGCGTCGTCGTCGGCGACGGCGTCGAAGCACGCGTCGAGCTCCTCGATCATCCGGGTGTTCTGCGCGTTCGCGGCGTCGGGCCGGTCGAGGGTGATCGTCGCGACCGGCCCGTCGACCTGGTAGCGAACGGCAGTGAGGTCCATCAGTCGACGACGGCGGTCGCGTCGATCTCGATGAGCCACTCCGGCTCGAACAGCCCGGAGACGCCGACGAGCGTGCTCGCGGTGATGACCATGTCGTCGCCGAACACCTCGATGGCGGCCTCGAAGAGCGGACCGAGCTTCTCGGGGGTCCAGTCGACGATGTAGAAGATGATCTTGGCGATGTCGGTGGTGGTCGCGTCGTTGGCGTCGAGCGCCACGATGATGTTGCGGAACGCCTGTGCGGCCTGACTCTTCAGGTCGTCGCCGGCCATGGTCCCGTCGGGGAGCGTGCCGACCTGGCCCGAGAGGTAGACGGTGCGGCTCCCTGTTGCCGCGGCCGACATCGCCGACCCGACGATGGGGGCGAGTCCGTCGATGGTCTCCAGGCGTTCGATGCCCATGTGGTGCTCCTGTCGGTCGCGAGTCTCCTGTGCGCGCACGCTACCGGGGCAGCCCGAGCACGCGCTCGCCCACGACGTTGCGCTGGATCTCGTTCGTGCCGGCCCAGATCGAGCTCGCCTGGTAGTAGAGCCACGACCGCTGCCACCGTCCGTCGCCGGGGTTGTCGTCGGCCTCGTACCAGAGCGGCGCCGCCGGCCCGAGCACTGCCATCGCGGTCTCGTGGAGACGCTTGCTCATCTCACTCCACCAGAGCTTGTTGATGCTGCCGACGGGTCCGGGCGCCTCGCCCCGAGCCGTGCGCGACACCGACCGCCAGTTGTGCAGGCGGAATACCTGCACCTCGACGAATGCCTGCGCGAGTCGTGGCGCGATGCGTGGGTCGTCCC
>JBBQMI010000271.1:0-3866 GCA_038328825.1 Acidimicrobiia bacterium
GGCGCCCGAGCCACGAGCCCAGCTTCTCGCCGATGGCATTGACGGTGTTGTTGCACGCGAGCGGCAGCACGTACTCCGAACCCGGAAGGGTGAGCAGTCGCAGCAGTGGGCTCACCTCTTCGCCCAGGCCGCCGCTGCTCACGAGCACGAGGCGCTCGCAGCGCTCGGGGAACTGGTATGCGAATTGCATCGCGATGCCTCCGCCGAGCGACTGGCCGACGACGGTCGCGCGCTCGTGGCCGAGCGTGATGAGCAGGTCGCGAAGCAGGCTCGCGAACGCGCCGAGGGAGTAGTCGCCTCGGGGCTTCTCGGATTGCCCGTGACCGAGGAGGTCGGGCGCGATCACCGTGAAGTCGCGGGCCAGCAGATGCATCACCGGCTCCCACGTGGCCGAGCTCCCCGCCATGCCGTGGATCAGCAGGAGCGGCGGCCCGGAACCGGCGGAGCGATAGCTGATCTCGTGGCCGTGGATCGACAGGTGTCGGAGATCACTCATGCTCTGAGGCTACGCACCGCGAACCGGCCTCGCTGGTTCCGGTGGCGAAATGTGACTTCGGACCCTGCTGAAACCGCCCGAGAACGGTCGGTGACCACGGTCACGCGATGCAGTCGGCCCCGAGGAGCACCCGGAGCTCGGCGAAGAGGCCGTTGCGGGCACCGACGAGATGGTCGTCGCCGAGGCGGAGCACGGTCGTCTTGTCGGGCGCCTCGAGGTGCACGAACACGGGGCTGTCGCCCGGGTGCGACTCGAGGATCTCCCGGAGCTGCGCCGTCTTGGCCGGGTCGAGCGCGCCGAGCTTCACGCGGAGTCGCACCGGAGGGCCGCCGTCGAGGACGAGCTCGGGCCGGGTGATCTCCATCACCATGATCTTCGGCGTGTCCTCGCGCGTGTCGAGTCGCCCCTTGATGCAGACGATCGCGTCCTCTTCCAGCAGCTCGCCGTACTGCGCCATCGTCTTCGGGAAGACCATCACCTCGAGCGCGGCACCGAGATCCTCGAGGACGAACGTGGCCATGAGGTCGCCGCGCTTGGTGTACTTGCGGGAGTACGCCGTGACGACACCGCCGACGGTGCGCAGCTCGCCGTCTCGCATCTCCTTCAGCTCGGTGAGGGTGCAGTCGGTGTAGCGCCGCAACGCCCGTTCCGCGCTGAGCATCGGGTGCTCGCTCACGTAGAGACCGAGCATCTCCTTCTCGAACGCGAGCCGGTCCTTCTTGCCGAACTCGAGATCGGGGATCGCGACCCGGTCGACGAAACCACCCTCGGCCTGCTCCTCGACGGAGTCGCCGAACAGGCTCATGATCCCGGCGTCGCGCTCACGTCGGCGGGCGACGGCCCGCTCGACGATGCCCTCGAACACGGTGCAGAGCCCCTGACGCGGGTGACCGAGCGAGTCGAAGCCCCCGGCTTTGATCAACGACTCCATCGTGCGCTTGTTCAGCGCGACCGGATCGACGCGTTCGCAGAAGTCGAAGAAGTCGGTGAACGGGCCACCCTCCTCGCGCGCGGCGACGATGTGCACGACCACACCCTCGCCGACGTTGCGCACCGCCGACAGACCGAACCGGATCGCGCCGTCCTTCACCGCGAAGTCGCTGTCGGAGGTGTTGACGTCGGGGACGAGCACGTCGATGCCGCGCTGGCGGCACTCGTTGAGGAAGACGGCGGTCTGGTCCTTGTTTGCCTTGACGCTCGTGAGCAACGCGGCGAGGTACTCGTGCGGGTGGTTCGCCTTCAGGTACGCGGTCTGGTACGCGACCAGGCCGTACGCGAACGAATGGGACTTGCCGAACGAGTAGTCGGCGAACGGCTCGATGATGTCGAAGTAGCGCTCGCCGAACTCGCGCGAGTGCCCCTGCTGCTCGCAGCCGTCGACGAACTTCGACCGTTCGGCGCGGATGAGCTCGCGGATCTTCTTCCCGGTCGCCTTGCGGAGGTTGTCGGCTTCCTCGAGCGTGTACCCGGCGAGCGTCTGCGCGGCGCGCATCAACTGCTCCTGGTAGATCATCAGCCCGTAGGTGGGTCCGAGAACCTCCTCGAGATCCGGGTGGTCGTACGCGACCGGCTTCCGACCGTTCTTCCGGTCGGCGTAGTCGTTGTGCATGTTCTGGCTCATCGGGCCCGGGCGGTAGAGCGCGATGAGCGCGGCGACGTCTTCGAAGCTCGTGGGCGCGAGGCGCTGGACGAGCGCACGCATCGGCCCGCCTTCGAGCTGGAACACGCCGATGGTGTCGCCCTTGCGCAGGAGCTCGAACGTCTTCGGGTCGTCGAGCGGTGCGCGGTCGATGTCGGGCCGGGCGCCGGAGCTTCTCTCGACGAGATCCAGAGTGATCTCGATGACGTCGAGGTTGCGCAGGCCGAGGAAGTCCATCTTGAGGAGCCCGAGGTCCTCGACGCCGTGCATCTCGTACTGCGTGACGATCGGGGCGTCGTCGATCGAGCCGCCGGGCTCGGGCTTGCGCTGGATCGGGAGGTACTCGGTGAGCGGCTCGCGGGTGATCACCACCGCGGCCGCGTGGATGCCGTCCTGACGGCGCAGGCCCTCGAGCCCCTTGGCCACGTCGATCACCCGCTGTGCATCGGGATCGACCGCGTAGAGCTCGCGCAGCTCGCTCGCCATCTTGTAGCCGTCGACGTGCTTAGCCTCCTCCTCGAGGCACGCGTAGAGCGGCGTGTCGCGTCCCATGACGAGCGGCGGCATCAGCTTGGCGATCTTGTCGCCGAGCGCGTACGGGTAGTCGAGAACGCGCGCGGCGTCGCGCACCGCGGCCCGCGCCTTGATCGTGGAGAACGTGACGATCTGCGCGACGTGGTCGACACCGTACTTCTGCGCGGCGTACTTGATCATCTCGCCTCGGTACCGACTGTCGAAGTCCATGTCGATGTCGGGCATCTGCTTGCGGCCCGGGTTGAGGAACCGTTCGAAGAGCAGGTCGTAGCGGATCGGGTCGATGTCGACGATGCCGAGGCAGTACGCGACGCACGACCCGGCCGCGCTGCCGCGCCCCGGCCCGACGCGGATGCCCCGCTGCCGCGCGTAGTGCACGAGGTCCCACACCACCAGGAAGTACGCCGAGAACCCCATCTCCTGGATCACACCGAGCTCGAACTCGAGCCGCTCGAGCACCCGGTGCTCGGGCGAGCGCCCGTAGCGCTCCTTCGCGCCCTCGAACGTGAGCTCGCGCAGGTAGGAGTCCTGGGTCTGGCCCTCGGGGATCGGGAACTCCGGCAGCACCTCCTGGTCGAACGCGAGCTCCACGCCCTGGGCGCGTTCCGCGATCCAGAGCGTGTTGTCGCACGCCTCGGGGACCTCGTCGAAGAGGACGCGCATCTCGGCGGCGCTCTTCAGGTAGTGCTGGTCGCCGTGGAAGCGGAAGCGCTTCTCGTCGTGGATCTTGGCGCCGGTCTGCACGCACAGCAGCGCGTCGTGCGACTCGGCATCGGATTGGTGCGTGTAGTGGCTGTCGTTCGTGACGAGCAGCGGCGCGCCGACCTTGCGCGCGATCTCGATGAGCTTCGGGTTCGTCCACTGTTGGTCTGGGATCCCGTGGTCCTGCAGCTCCACGAACAGGTTCTCGCGCCCGAAGATGTCCTGCAGTCGACCCGCGACCGCGAGCGCGCCGGCGTCGTCGTTGCGGAGCAGCGCCTGCAGCACCTGCCCGCCGAGGCACCCGGTGGTCGCGATGATCCCCTCGTGGTGGTTCGCCAGCAGCTCCCAGTCGACCTTCGGCTTCTGGTAGTAGCCCTCGAGGTAGGCGCGACTCGAGAGTTGGATGAGGTTCTTGTAGCCGGTGAGGTTCTCGGCGAGCGCAGTGAGGTGGTAGTAGGCCTTGCGTCCGCCCTCGACCTCACCGCCGGAATCGTC
>JBBQMI010000272.1:0-3860 GCA_038328825.1 Acidimicrobiia bacterium
GCGCTCGTAGCCGTCGTCGCCCATGACGAACAACCGCACCGCGGTGTGGCCGACGTACGCGCCGTAGTTGAGCAAGGTGCCGCGTCGTTCGACCGAATCGAGGTACTCGGGGAAGCTCTCGAAGTCCCACGGCACCCCGGCCTCGAGCGTGGCGACGTCCATGTCCTCGACGTGCTGCAGCGTGTGCGCGAGCAGGTCGCGGTGCTCGGGTCGGCACGGGGCGATGCTGAACCCGCAGTTGCCGGCGACCACCGACGTCACGCCGTGCCAACACGACGGCGTGAGCGCGGGATCCCAGAACACCTGCGCGTCGTAGTGCGTGTGGATGTCGATGAACCCGGGCGTCACGACGTTACCGCCGGCGTCGAGCTCTTCGCGGCCGTCGAGGCCCGTGCCGATCTCGCTGATCACGCCGTCGGTCACCGCGACATCGGCGACGAGGCCGGGTGATCCGGTCCCGTCGAGCACCGTTCCACCCCTGATGACGATGTCTGCTGCCATGACGACATCTCACCATGCCGGGCGGCGGCGCGCACCCGGCTCCTAGGATCGGCCGCAGCGCACGGGATCGGTCCCGAGCGCGGGGGAGTCCGGCATGTCGCTCGAACCGAAGGCCGACCTCGTCGCCCTGGAGGCCGGTTCCGGCGGCGCCGTCGTCCCACTGCTCGAAGCGGGCGCCGCCGGCCGGCTCGGTGTCGCCCGGGTCGACGGTCCGGTCGAGGTGAGGACCGGAGAAGCCGTCGCCTGGGTGGTGGTCGAGGGCGGGGAGGGTTCCCTGCGTCTGGACGCGCGCACGGTGCCGGTCTCGGGTCGTGACGACGTCTTCGCGGCCGCGGGGTGGTCGGCGCTCGTCGCGCCGGGCCAGATGCTGACGATCGACGGAGACCTCCACGCCACTGCGGTGTGGCGCGCCGAGACGCGAGCGCTCACCGGTCGCATCATCGATCCGGCCGACGTCACCGACGAGGTGCGTGGCGACGGCACGACGTTGCGGCGCGTCCGCACCTACGTCGAGGACGGTCCACTGATCGTGGGCGAGACGCTCAACCCGCCCGGGCTGTGGTCGAGCTACCCGCCCCACCGCCACGAGCACGAGGAGATCTACCTCTACCGCTTCGATCCGCCCGACGGCTTCGGCATGCAGATGCGATCCGAGTCCGACGATGACGAGCGCGCCGTCGTCGTGCGCGACGGTCGCATCGAACGCATCACGTCGGGTTGGCATCCCGTCGTCGCGGCACCCGGCGCGACGATGTACTACCTCTGGGCTCTCGCCGGCGCCGACACTCTCGACACCGAGCTCGACCCCCGCTACTGAAGGTCGGATCGCTCGAACCCCCGTTCCGGTCAGGATCTGGCGCTCAGAGGACAGCCACAGGTGACCAGAACGAGGGCTGGGGTCTACTTGACGCTCGTGTCAGGTTCCGGGCACGCTGACGTGATGGGGGACACGAACGAAACGATGCGAGCCGCGGTCTACGTCGGTGATCGACGGGTCGAGGTGCAGGAGCGTCCCGTCCCGGAGGTCGGGCCCCACGACGTGCTGCTCGAGGTGAGCCACTGCGGGATCTGCGGTTCGGATCTCCACTTCGTGATCGAGGGGTGGGGCCGCGTCGGTGCGATCGAGGGGCACGAGTACACCGGCCGGGTGGCGGCGGTCGGCAGCTCGGTGACCGGCTGGTCGGTCGGCGACGAGGTCGTCGGCGGTCCGAGCCCGCGCTGCGGCGAATGCGAGTACTGCCGCGCCGGTCGGCCGTCGTTGTGCGCGGGCCGCGGCGCGGTGGGGGAGAGCGACGACCCCTGGCAGGGTGCGTTCGCCGACTTCATCAAGGTCCACGAGGCGCAGCTCTTGCGCCTCCCGCCGGGCCTGTCGCTGCGCGACGCGGCGCTGGCCGAACCGCTCGCCGTCGCGCTGCACGGCATCACCCGCTCCGGCGTGCAACCCGGGCAGCGTGCGCTGGTGACCGGTGCCGGCCCGATCGGTGCCCTCACGGTCGCGGCGCTGGTCGCCAAGGGCGTGACCGACGTCGTCGTCAGCGAACCGGCACAGCCGCGACGGGAGCTCTGCGAACGGCTCGGCGCCCGCACCGTGGAGCCGGAGTCGCTCGTGGCACCGGCATCGCCGAACTCCCTCGTCGACGACCCGTTCGACGTCGCGCTCGACTGCTCGGGCAACGCCCACGCGATGGAAGCGGCGCTCGCGCAGCTCAAGCGCACGGGTGTGCTCGTGCTCGTCGGGGCGGGGCTGCGTCCGCCGCGGTTCGATCCGAACCGCATCCTGCTCAACGAGCTCATGATCACGGGCGCGTTCTGCTACGACGCCGGTGGGTTCGACGCCGCGCTCGAGCTCCTCGGCCGCGACGACTTCCCGACCGACCTCCTGGTGGAGCGCGACGACGTCGGGCTCGACGGCCTCCTCGGCGCTATCGAAGGGCTCCACCGCGGTGAGATCCCGGCCAAGGTGCTCGTCGCCCCCGCCCGGTTGCGGGGGAACGGGCGATGAAGGCCGAGCTCCGCAAGCCGCGGTTCAACCATGTCGCCATGAGCGTTCCGGCCGACCTCCTCGCCGACAACGGGCGGGCCGAGCTGTGTCGGTTCTACGGCAGGGTGTTCGGCTGGCACGAGCTGCCGACCGAGACCGTCGACCGCAAGAAGCTGGTGTTCGGGGTGCACGAGATCGAGCAGTTCGTGTTCCTCATCGCCGACGACGCCCCGATGGTGTGTCCGCGGCTCGACCACTACGGGTTGTCGGTGGCCACGATCGAGGAGCTCGATGCCGTGCTCGATGCCGCGAAGGCGTTCTGCGAGCACGACGACCGAGTCGACGTGATCGACAAGGAGACCACCGATCACGGGATGCTGAAGATCACGAGCATCTACATCGGCTACCTGTTGCCGATGATGGTCGAGATCCAGCACTGGGAGTTCGCGTGACACTGCGCTGGGGCGCGTTCGCACCGCAGGGTTGGAAGCTCGAGTACAGCGGTTGGGGTGCCGCCGACGCGTGGGCGCGCACCCAGGAGGTCGCCCGGCTCGCCGAACGCGTGGGGTACGACCACCTCTGGGTCTACGACCACGTCGAGACCGTGCCGCGTCGCGAGCCGACGCACGTGTTCGAGGCGTTCACGACCCTCGCCGCGCTCGCGCCGATCACTTCCACGATCGGGCTCGGCCAACTGGTGACGTGCTCGAGCTACCGCAACGCCGGGCTCCTCGCCAAGGAGACCGCGTGCATCGACGTCTTCTCGGGCGGTCGCCTCATCCTCGGGCTCGGCGCCGGCTGGTACGAGCGCGAGTACCAGGCGTACGACTACCCGTTCCTTGCACCGCGCGAGCGACTGCGCGTGCTCGACGAGACCCTCACGGTCGTGAAGCGGCTGTGGACCGAGGAGACAGTCACGTTCGAGGGGCGGTACCTGCGCTTCGACGGCGCGTACTGCGACCCCAAGCCCCTCCAGTCGTTGCCGCCGATCTGGGTCGGCGGGGGTGGTGAGCAGGTCACGCTCGCGATCGCGGCACGCCAGGCCGACGCCACCAACTGGCAGGTCGGTCTCGACGAGTTCGTCCACAAGTCGGGGGTCCTGCGGGAGCACTGCGAGCGGATCGGGCGCGACTTCGACTCAATCGTGCGCACGCACGGACCCGATTGCCGGCTCTTCGACACGGAGCGCGACCAGCAGGCGTGGCTCGATGCGCCCGGCGGCGGCAACCTCTGGGGTCGGGGCGATCCCGAGGTGTACGTGCGCGACAACCTCGTCGGGACGGTCGAGCAGGTGGCCGAGAAGGTGCAGGGCTTCGTCGACGCGGGCTGCGCGGAGTTCGTGCTCTGGTTCCGTGACTTCCCCGAGACCGAAAGCCTC
>JBBQMI010000273.1:0-3859 GCA_038328825.1 Acidimicrobiia bacterium
CCTCAGCACCCACGCCCTGGCCGCCTACGGCCGCCCGTTGGGCGAGGCGTTCCAGCTGCGCGATGACCTGTTGGGCGTGTTCGGCTCGGCCGCCGCCACCGGCAAGCCCGTCGGCGACGACCTGCGCGAGGGCAAGCTCACCCCGCTGGTGGCCGCGGCGACCGCCCGAGCGACGGGCGGCGCGGCCCGGCTGCTCGAACGCATCGGGGCACCGGATCTCACTGCCGAGGAGATCGAAGGGCTCCGAGCGGTGCTCGTCGACACCGGCGCCCGGGCCGAGGTCGAGGCGACGATCGAGACGCGGGTGGGCGAGGCCCTCACGGCCATCGACCGGGCCCCGCTCACCGACCAGGCCCGCCGGGCGCTCGCCGAGCTCGCGACCTACGTCGCCTGGCGCGACGAATAGCTCTTCGGAACGGGTTTGCGAAGGCGAAGCCGGTAGTCTCGGCCGTCGATGGAACCGACTGCCCCTGCGATCGAGGTCGTCGGGCTCGCGAAGCGGTACGGCGAACGGCGCGCGGTCGACGGCATCAGCCTCTCGGTGGGCGTGGGCGAGGTGTTCGGACTGCTCGGACCGAACGGCGCGGGCAAGACCACGACCGTCGAGATCCTCGAGGGCTACCGCGAGGCCGACGCCGGCACCGTGCGGGTCCTGGGTCTCGATCCGTGGCGCGACGCGAAGGCGCTGCACCCGCGCATCGGCGTGATGCTCCAGGAGGGCGGTCTCTACCCCGGGGTGAAGCCGCCCGAGGTCCTCGCCCTGTTCGCTTCGTACTACGACGATGCCGACGACCCCGAACGCCTGCTCCGTCTCGTGGGACTCGAAGATTCGCGCGGCACCCTCGTGCGTCGCCTCTCCGGCGGGCAGTGCCAGCGGCTGTCGCTCGCGCTCGCGCTCGTCGGCAAGCCCCGGGTCGTCTTCCTCGACGAACCCACCGCAGGAATGGACCCGCGGGCGCGCGCCACCACCTGGCAGCTCGTGCGCGACCTCCGCGACGACGGCGTCACGATCGTCCTCACCACCCACGCCATGGACGAAGCCGAGCACCTCTGCGACCGCGTCGCGATCGTCGACCACGGCCGCATCGTCGCCGCGGGCACCCCGAACGAGCTCACATCGCGCGCCGGCGACGAGGAGATCAGCTTCAGTGCCGTCGCGGGCCTCGATCGGCTCGCGCTCGGCAAGGCCCTCGGCCTCGCAGCCGACGCGGTGACCGAGATCCGACCGGGCGAGTACGTCGTCGCCAGCGCGTCGACGCCCACGATGCTCGCCGAGCTCACTGCCTGGCTCCGAGACGAAGACGTCTCGCTCGGCGAGCTGCGCGCCGGTCGGCGCAGCCTCGAGGAGGTGTTCCTCCGCATGACGAGCGAAGAGCGCCCGACGGAGGTCCCGACGTGAGGCGCGTCGCGCTCACCGCGCAGGCACGCGTCGAGATGCTCCTCACCGTGAGGCGGCCGGAGAGCCTGCTCGTGACCCTCGGGATCCCGCTCGGGATCCTCGTGTTCTTCGCCGAGTTCGACAGCGTCAGCGCGGTGAAGGATCCCGTCGACTTCCTCGTGCCCGGGATCCTCTCGCTCGCGGTGATGTCGACGGCGATGGTGAGCCTCGGCATCGCCACCGGCTACGAACGCCGGTACGGCGTGTTGAAGCGTCTGGGCTCGACCCCGCTCAGCCGCAGCGGACTGCTCACTGCGAAGACGATGAACGTGCTCGCGATCGAGATCGTGCAGGCCGTGCTCATCGTGGCCACCGGTATCGCGCTCGGCTGGAAGGTGACCGCGGGAATCCTGCCCGCGATCGTGCTCCTGCTCATCGGGACCGTCGCGTTCGCGGGCATCGGCATGCTGATGGCGGGAACGCTGCGCGCCGAGGCAAACCTCGCGATGGCCAACGGTCTCTACCTCGTGCTGCTCTTCCTCGGCGGCATGGCGTATCCACTGGCCCGTCTGCCCGCGGGGGTGCGCTACGTGGCCGAGCTGCTCCCCGCGGCCGCGCTGTCGGAGAGCGTGCGGGGCGTGCTCCAGTCGAACCCGCACCTCCCCCTCGGGAGCTTCGCCGTGCTCGTGGGGTGGGCCGTCGCCATGCCGCTCCTGGCCGTCCGCTCCTTCCGCTGGGAGGAGTAGCCAGGATCAGCGGGGCCGGATCTTCTCGATCTCGGCCGCGAACGTCTTCTCCGACGGCGCCTGGAAGTACCGCTGCGAGATCGTGCCGTCGGGCGCGATGAAGAACGTCTGGGGGATGGCCCGCACGCCGTAGTCGATCGCCGTCGCCCGGTCGTCGTCGGTCACGAGGTCCCAGGTGGCGCGCTCCCGGCGGGCGAACGACCGCGCGTCGGAGGGGATGTCGTTGTAGACGATGCCGACGATCTCGATGCCGTCGTCGCGGTACCGACGCTGCATCCGACGCAGAATCGGGAACTCCTTGCGGCACGGGATGCACCACGACGCCCAGAAGTTCACGACCACGCCCTTGCCCCGAAGCGCCTTCAGGTCGACGGTGCCGGCTCCGCGCAGACGCGGGAGGTCGAAGTCGGGCGCGGTGCTCCCCGCGGTCGCGACGCCGGGCGTGGAGACGGGCCCGAGTGACTCGGACGTGGGTGGAGTGGCCGGCGGGGTCGCCGTCGACGACGATCCCCCGTTCGTGGCGCTGATCCACGCGGCCACACCGATGAGTGCCGCGACCACGAGGACCGACGGGAGGATCCAGCGGGTGCGGGACCGACGCGCGCCGCCCGACGTGGTGTCGGGGGTCGGATCAGGCGGCGCGGACGAGGACGTCGACGGCAATGGCCGCGAACAGCAGCGCGAGATAGATGTTCGAGAAGGTGAAGAGCTTGAGCGCGCGCTCGGGGGTGACGTCGCGGACGAGCATCACGGCCTGGGCGACGAAGAGGAGGCCGAGGATCGCGGCCGACGCGCCGTAGACGATGCCCATCGAGGCCACCGGGACGAGCACGAGGGTCGTCGCGACGACGATGAACGAGTAGACGAGGATCTGGTGGCTCGCGACCTTCAGGCCCTTCACCACCGGGAGCATCGGGATGCCGGCGGCCGCGTAGTCGTCGCGGTACTTCACCGACAGGGCCCAGAAGTGCGGTGGGGTCCAGAAGAAGATCACCGCGAAGAGCACCCACGCCGGGGCCGCGAGCGAACCGGTGACCGCGGCCCAGCCGACGAGCACCGGCACCGCGCCGGCCGCACCACCGATCACGATGTTCTGTGGGCTGCGGGGCTTCAACCAGATCGTGTACACGAACACGTAGAAGATCGTGGCGCTGATCGCGAGCACGGCCGCGAGGAGGTTGGCCGATGCCCACAGCAACGCGAACGCGATCACCTCCAGCGTGATCGCGAACCCGAGCGCGTTGGCGGGCGAGATCTGGCCGAGGGGCAGGGGCCGGTGGCGGGTCCGGTGCATCACCTGGTCGCGGTCGCGCTCGACCCAGCAGTTGATGGCGTTGGCGCCACCCGCGGCGAGGGTGCCGCCCACGAGCACCGCGAGGATCAGGCCGAGCGACGGCATGCCGTCGGCGGCGAGGATCATCGGCGGGACGGTCGTGACGAGCAGGAGCTCGATCACCCGGGGCTTGGTGAGCCGCACGTAGGCGCCGAGCGTGGAGAACGCGCCGTGAACCCGAGGTGAGCCGGTGTTCACGACCGCGGGGCCGACGCCGGGCCCGAGGTCGGCGGGCTCGGGAAGTGACTCGGGCAGCGCGGACACGGGCAGGAATCTAGCTCCCGGCGCTGATCGGGCACGGATCAGCTCGCCCGGGCGGCCCGGTGAGTGGCGGTAACCTCGCCGCGTGGCCGACGACGGCAAGATCCCCATCCGCATGACGGCCGATCGGATCCTCGCGCT
>JBBQMI010000274.1:0-3839 GCA_038328825.1 Acidimicrobiia bacterium
AGGAGGTGGGATCCGACGTCACGTCGGTGGCGCCCGGCGACAAGGTCGTGCTCACGCCGCTCCCGTCGTGCGGCCAGTGCTACTTCTGCACCCGGGCCCAGCCGACGCTCTGCGCCACCTACAGCCTGTCGCTGTTCACCGCGCTGCTCCCCGACGGCACCAGCCCGCTCTCGCGCGGTGGTGCGATCGTCTACCGCGGACTCGCGGCGGCGGCGTGGGCCGAACTCGCGATCATGCCCGAGGTCGGGGTCGTGAAGGTCGACGACGACATCCCGCTCGAGACTGCCTGTGTGCTCGGCTGCGCGGTGCAGACCGGAGTCGGCGCGGTGCTCAACACCGCGAACGTCGAGGAGGGCGCGACCGCGCTCGTGCTCGGTGCGGGCGGCATCGGCATCGCGGTCACGCAGGGCCTGCGGCTCGCAGCCGCGTCGCGCATCATCGTGAGCGACCCGGTCGCGGAGCGTCGTGAGGCCGCACTGCGGTTCGGTGCGACCGATGTGATCGACCCGACCGACGCCGATCCGGTGGCTGCGGCGTTCGAGCTCACGCGCGGCATCGGCGTCGACTACGCGTTCGAGGCCGCGGGGCACGCCGCGCTCATCGAGCTCGGGATCACCGCGACCCGCAGCGGCGGCACCGTCGTGTGCGTCGGCGCGCCGCCGATCGACCAGGGCATCTCGATCCCCGGCGTCGTCGGCTTCACGGCGACCGAGAAGCGCATCGTGGGGTGTCTGCTCGGGAGCGTGCACGCGCAGCGCGACATCCCTCGGTTCCTCGCCCTCTGGCGCACCGGTCGACTCGATCTCGACGGCATGATCACCGAGCGCCTTCCCCTCGCCGAGGCCGAGGCGGGACTCGACCGGCTCCGCCGCCCGCAGGGGATCCGTACGGTGCTCACCGTCGGCTGATCCGCGCACGATGCCGAGGTCCGCATGAGCCGATCACTGCCCACGGTGGAACCGATGCCGCCGCTCGCCGACATCGCGTTCCCGTGGGACGAGCCCGGGGCGCCCGATCCCGTCGTCGCGCTCGCCGACACCCGCGCCGCGCTCGGCGACACCTTCGTCGTGGATTCGGGTCGCGACCGCTACCTCTTCGTGTTCTCCGCCGACGGCGTGCGCGCGTTCTACGCGATCGCCGAATCCGTCGCGAGCAAGGGACTGGCCGACTACCGCATGTTGCTACGCAAGCTCCCGAAGGAGCTGCTCGCGACCCGGCGGACGTTCGCGCACGACCTCTTCGGCGCGCAGGAGGTCGAGGGCTACCTCGGCCAGCTCGATACCGCGATCGCCGCCCAGATCGAGGAACTCGGCGACGCCGGGACATTCGACGTCTTCGCGCTCGCCCGTCGGCTCGGTCACCGACTCGGGCTCGGATGTTGGATGGGCGACGCCGCGGCGGCGGCGCCCCGCCTCGACGGGCTCGTCGCCGACCTCGAACAGCTCGACGGGGCGGAGGCCTTCGTGCACCCGGAGCGAATGGCCGCACCCGGGGCGGGTGGTGACGACGCGTACGTGCGTGAGCGCGCCGCCCTCGCGCGCGTCGAGGCGGTGGTGGGCGAGATCCTCGCCGGGGGCGCACCCGACGACGGCTTCCTCGTCGAGATCGACCGACGCTGGGGCGACGTCGACGCAGGGGAGCGGGCGCGTGGTGTCGCGGGCGACGTCGTCCTGCTCCACATCGCGACGATGACGAACCTGTTCGCCGCGTTGGGTTGGACGCTCGCACTCGTCCTCCTCCACCGCGACGCGAGGCTCCGGATCGAGGCGGGCGACGCCGCGTTCCTCGAGCGGTGCGAGCTCGAGGCGATTCGTCTGGGGCAGCGCTCGATCATGATGCGGTCGGTGCTCGAGCCGTGCACGATCAACGACGGGACCGACTCGTACGCGCTCGAGCGGGGGACGACGCTGGCGACGATGCTGCCCCTCACGAACCGAACTGCGGCACCCGGCCTCGACCACTTCGACCCGGATCGATGGGTGGGGCGCCGACTCCGCGACGAGGGTGCCCTCGCCGCACGGGAGCTGGTGACCACGTTCGGGCACGGTTCGCACCGTTGTCCGGCCCAGCGGTTCTCGCTCTCCGCGATCGGACGCGCGGTCGCGCGGATCGTGACGACGTTCGATCTCGAGGTGGAGTTCGACGATGTCCGTCCGCTCCCGCTCCAGATCGGCGGCGTGGCCCGGGCCGCCGACCCCTGCCCGGTGGCCTACCGACGGCGAGCCTGAGCCGTCGTCAGTCGAGCGCGTCGAGGAAGGTCGTGAGCGCCCGGGCGAACGCCGGGTTCGCGGGTGCCCCGAGGTGGTCGCCCGCGATCCGCTCGACGCGTGTACCCGCGATGTGCGTCGCGAGTGCGTCGGGCGAGCCCGCGCGGTGGTCACGATCGCCGATGAGCACGAGCGTCGGGACCGCGATCGCAGCGAAGTCGACGTCGTCTTGCAGCGCGGTCGAGCGTTCGAACGCGGCCAGCGCGTGGCGATCCGCTCCCGACCGGTCGGCGAAGTCGCGGAACGCGCGTCCGACCGGATGGGTGATCCGATCGGGGTCGTCGACGAGGAGCGCGGCCGCGAGACCGCCGTCACCGCTGTCGGTCGGGGGGCGTCGCAGGTCACCCGCGGCGCCGCCGAGCACGAGCGAACGCGTCCGGGAGTCGACCGCGACGAGGCGCGCCGCGACCAGCGCCCCCATGGAGTAGCCCACGACGTCGACCGACTCCACGCCGTACGCGTCGAGCACGGCGCGCGCGTCCCGCACGAGGGTGTCGTGGGCGTAGGCCTCCGGCTCGTGGGGTGTGTCAGACGACCCGTGACCGCGCGCGTCGGGGGCGATCACGGCGCGGCCGCGGGCGGTCAGCGCGTCGACGATCCCCGGCGCGACCCAGTTCCCGACGTGATCCGACGCGAACCCGTGGAGGAGCAGCACGACGTGCTCGCTTCCCCCGTCCAGTCCACGCAGCGACACCGCGATCTGCGTACCGTCGAACGACGTGACGGCCTCCATCAGATCAGCGCGTCCTCGAGCTCCGTCCAGCCCGCCCGCGTCACTCGAGCTCCGCCGGCGAGCCGGGGGGCTGATCCTCGGGCTCGTGGGCCGCGGGCTCGGAGCTCGATTGGTCATGTGGGCACCTCGCTCGGCACATCGAAGTATTCCTGGTACCGACGGGAGCGCTCGCGGATCTCGCTCGCGTCGAGGCACGTGTCGGCGAACGAGTACCGGTGGCCGCCACCCTCGGGCCGGGAGTGGTCGGCGAGAAAGGCGCGCATGCGCTGCTCGGTCGCCGGCGTGAGCTCGAGGTCGAGGCCGGCGTAGATGTCGGCGACGACCCTGAACGGATCGGCCATGAAGTCGCGGAACTGCACGTCGACGACGCGGTCGGCGCCGACGATCCCGTCTTCGCGAGCGCTGACCGACCGGTCGAGGCCGTCGATGATGTACTCGGCCCACTCGTCGGCGATCTCCGGGATGGTCGGGTCGTCGCACGTCATGCTCCGCAGCGTCTGCTCCAACGACGACAGCGACGCGATGATCGCCAGCGGGTCACGGTGCGTCTGCACGAGGAACGCATCGGGGTACTCGGCGAGGAGCGCGTCGAGGCACCAGATGTGCACCGGCGACTTGAGCACCCAGCGCGCCGCGCCGCCAGGACCCGTCGGGTGGCACGACTGGAGGTGTTCGAGGAAGAAGCGGTGCCACCGGTACGCCGGGGCCATGTCGGCTTCGTACATCACCCACCGGCCGTACGACGGGACGCGGTACTGGGTCGGATAGGTGATGCTCCGGAACGACGACGCGGTCATCCGGACGCACTCCTGGCCCAGGCGGGCGCCCATCGGGTGGAT
>JBBQMI010000275.1:0-3837 GCA_038328825.1 Acidimicrobiia bacterium
TCAGCGCACACGTCAGAGCAGAAGTACCACGCTCGACCGGCATGGGAACGCATCGGATGTGGCTGCTGGTCCTCGAGACGCATGCGGCAGACCGGGTCTACCGCGGTGTGTCCGTCGACGCCGCGATCGCACCGAAGGACCTCGAAGAGTGGGACCGCCTCCGGGAGGTTGCGCAACGACACCGCACCGATCGCCAGGATCTCCGCACATCCCGTCTCGCGTGCTGCCTCGGCGATCGGCTCCGTCCCCAGGACCTGTCCGGGTGCGGCCACCGACGCAACGCGGGCGGCGAGGTTCACGGTGCGGCCGAAGAGGTCGCCGTCACGAACGAGTACCGGTCCGGCGTCGATGCCGATCTTGATCATGGGGAACCGAGGCTCGACGTGGATCGCCGCGACGAGATCGAGCGCAGCGACCACCGCCATCGCGACATCACCGCTTGCCAGCATCACGGCATCGCCGATCGTCTTCACCACGCGCACATGCTCACCGGTGACTCGGGTAGCAGTGGCGACGAGACGATCGATGATCTCGAGGGCCTCCGCGTCACCGTGGGCATCGTTGAGTGCGGTGAAGCCCGAGAGATCGGCGAACGCCACGGCGGTGCGCGACGCTTCCGTCATGGCGCGTTCGCCGAGCGGTAGCCACGGAAGCGGCGAAGCCGTAGCGAGTTGGAGACGACGAACACGCTGGAGAAACCCATTGCGGCGGCGGCTATCACCGGATTCAACAAGCCGAGCGCAGCCAACGGGATGGCCGCGACGTTGTACGCGAAGGCCCAGAACAGGTTCCCTTTGATCGTCGACAGCGTGCGTCGCGAGAGGGCGATCGCGTCGGCGGCGGCGCGCAGGTCACCGGAGACGAGGGTGAGGTCGCTGGCCTCGATCGCTACGTCGGTGCCCGTACCGATGGCGATGCCGAGATCGGCCTGTGCCAATGCGGGTGCGTCGTTGACGCCGTCGCCGACGACCGCCACGCGGTGGCCGGACTCCTGCAGGCTGCGTACGACGTCCACCTTCTGGCCAGGAAGAGCATCGGCGATCACTTCGTCGACACCGACCTCGACCGCGATCGCGTCCGCCGTCGAGCGGCGATCTCCGGTGACCATCACAGTTCGCACGCCGAGCTCGTGCAATGCGCCGATCGCTTGACGCGACGTCGGCTTCACGGTGTCGGCAACGATGAACGCACCCGTTGCCGTGCCTCCCCAACCTGCGTACACGACCGTACGGCCCGTAGCGTCCGCCCGGACCGCGACATCGGCCAACACGGACGGGACATCACCGACGAATGCGGGTCTGCCGACACGCACCTCGATCCCGTCGACGATTCCCGACGTCCCGATGCCGGGCTCGTTGCGGAATCCCGCCGGGGATACGAGAGCAACGCCTGCAGCTCGAGCGCCGTCGGCGATCGCCCGCGCGATGGGGTGCTCCGAAGCGTGTTCCACGGATCCCGCCCGCCGTCGGAGCTCGCGCTCGTCGATCCCGGGACCGGCGACGACTTCGACGAGGCGCATCCGCCCCTCGGTGATCGTTCCGGTCTTGTCGAGCACGGCGGTGTCGACGGTGCGCGTCGCCTCGAGCACCTCTCCGCCCTTGACGACGATGCCGAGCTGGGCGCCGCGGCCGGTGCCGACCATGATCGCGGTCGGTGTCGCAAGTCCCAGGGCGCAGGGGCACGCGACGATCAGGACTGCGACTGCTGCCGTGAACGCGGCGTTCGCGCCCTGCCCGGCGAGGAGCCATACCAACAGCGTCGTCGTGGCGATCCCGATCACGATGGGGACGAACACGGCCGAAACCCGGTCGGCAAGGCGTTGGACTGGTGCTTTTGAGCCCTGGGCTTCCGAGACGAGCCGCGCGATCTGCGCGAGCGCTGTCTCGCTGCCGACCTTGGTCGCCTCCACGACCAGACGGCCCGAGGCGTTCACCGTCGCCCCGAACACTTCGTCGCCGTGTGCGACCTCGACCGGCACGGGTTCGCCGGTGAGCATCGAGACATCGACCGCGGACGCGCCGTCGACGACGCGGCCGTCGGTCGCGATCTTCTCGCCCGGACGCACGACGAAGCGATCTCCGGCCTCGAGACTCGCCGCCGGGATCTCCTCACCGCTCTCGAGCATTGCCGTCTTGGCGCCGAGTTCCAGCAGCGTTCGCAGTGCGCGGCTCGACCGTGAACGGGCGCTCGCCTCGAAGTACCGACCGAGAAGGATGAGCGCCACGATCGCGGCGCCGGTCTCGAAGTAGACATGCGCGCCGTCGCTGCTCCCGAGGATGCCACCCATCCCCATTCCCCCCTCGGCGGCGCCGAGGAAGACGAGCGCAACGACAGACCAGGTCCAGGCCGCGACCGTCCCGAGGGACACGAGCGTGTCCATCGTCGTTGTGCCATGACGAAGATTGACCACCGCGGCGCGGTGGAACGGCCAGCCCGCCCAGAAGATCACGGGCGTGGAGAGCACGAGCGCAACCCATTGCCACCCGTTGAACATGAGGGGCGGCACCATCGAGATCAACAGCGTCGGAACCGTGAGCGCGATCGCAATGACCACCCGGGTGCGAAGGCCCCGCATCTCGCTCTCGGTATCGTCGGGCGCTCGATCGGACACGGCGTACCCGAGATCCGCCACCTTCGAGCGGAAGGCACCGGGCTGAACGACCGCCGGGTCGTACAGGACCGTCGCCGACCGGGTCGCGAAGTTCACCCGCGCTTCATCGACACCCTCGAGGCGGCCGAGTCCCCGCTCGATACGCGCCGCACACGAGGCGCACGTCATTCCCTCGACCGGCAGGTCGATCCGACCGAGCGTCGTGTTGGCCATGGGTGCCACCTCCGTGAGTACGGCTATAGTATACCCCCGGACCCTATCTGGCGACCTGGAGGGCGGGATGAGGGGCTACCACCTCAAGCGAGACGACTACCGCACGCGTCTCCGGCGCATCGAAGGTCAGGTGCGCGGGCTGCAACGCATGATCGACGAGGACGAGTACTGCATCGACGTCCTGACCCAGATCGCGTCGGTCACCCGAGCGCTTCAGGGCGTCGGCCTCGGTCTCCTCGATGCCCATCTCCGACACTGCGTTCGGGACGCGACTGCGACAGATCGCGATGCGAGTGACGAACGCATCACCGAGGCGGTCCAAGCCGTCGAACGCTTGCTGAAAGCCTGACCGATCGCCCCAACGAGAGGCGCACGAGCATGACCCGCATCTACTCGGTCCCCGGGATCTCCTGCGATCACTGCAAGCACGCGATCGAAGACGCCGTCGCCAAGCTCGACGGCGTCGACGCCGTCGTCGTCGATGTGACCGCGAAGAACGTTCGAGTCGAAGGAGCAGTCCCCGACGAAAAGGTGCGCGTCGCGATCGACGATGCCGGTTACGACGTCGCCGACGACGTGAAGAGCTGAGCGTTCGCGCCGTCGCACATCCATGGATCGAGCGAGTCGCCCCTCGAACGTCGACGCGCGAGCAGGAGCCGGGGTCCGTGCGGACATGAAGAGTTCTCGGGTGCGTCGACGGAATGCGGCCGCGGCAGCCATCGCCCTTCTGCTCGTTCTCGGGGCGGCCGTACATCTCGGACGGGCGCGGCGACGTCGCCGCATCGACTGGAACCTGCCTCGTGGCGACGTCGACGAGGGCCCCCTGGTCGTTCGCCACTTGGGGGATCGCGGCATACCGATCTTGTTGTTGCACGGGCTCGCGGCATCGAACATCTCTTGGGGTGCAGCGTTCGACGAGCTGGCTTCGCAATGCCGGCTGATCGTCCCGGATCTCCTGGGCTTCGGCGGCTCTCCGAAACCCGGGCGGGGCTACGGGCCGGCGGAACACGCTG
>JBBQMI010000276.1:0-3834 GCA_038328825.1 Acidimicrobiia bacterium
GCACATCACAGGAGCAGCACTCAACATGGCAACGGGTACCGTCAAGTGGTTCAACGCCGAAAAGGGCTTCGGCTTCATCTCCCGGGAAGACGGCGACGACGTGTTCGTCCACTTCTCGGCGATCCAGGGCAGCGGCTACCGGTCCCTCGAAGAGGGCCAGAAGGTCGAGTTCGACGTCGCCCCCGGTCGGAAGGGCGAAGAGGCGCAGAACGTCCGCGCCGTCTAGGAACGGGCTACGCAGCGCCCGACACCCGTTGCGAGAACGAGCGCGGTCACCGCGCGAACGAGCCGTCGAGGCGACGCACCCGGGAGTCCCGGAGTGGGTTGCCCCGTCGGCGCGTCCCCGTCACATCGACGTGGCCCGGCGGTGCACCGACACCGCGTAGCCGCCGTCGCCCGGGAACGGTCGACGGTCCCACGTCGCGAACCGGGCTGCCGGCTCGAGTCCCACCGCAGCGCAGTCGGCGTCGTACGTCGTGAGGTCGTAGCCCCGAGCCAGCTGGAACCCCGCGACGAGCACGCCGGTCGGCGCCACGTGGCGGGCGCACCCCTCGACGAGATCACCCTGGGTTCCCGGAGGCGTGAAGAGCGGGACGTTGCCGGCCATGACCACGACGTCGAAGACACACCCCAGGTCGACGGCACCCACGTCGCGCTCGATCCAGGTCAACCCGGGTGCGCGCTCCCGCGCGGTGGCGAGCATCGACGCGTCGGCGTCGACACCCACCACGTCGATCCCGCGACGCGCCAGCTCGATTGCCAGCCGACCGGTACCACACCCCGCGTCGAGCACCGAGCCGGGCTCGAGCCCGACGACGAACGTGGCCTCGCCGTGGACGTCGTTGCCCCCTGCGGCAAGCGCGTCGAACCGGCGCTGGTAGTCGTCGCCTTCCCAGACCATCACCCACCGTACGGCGCGCGGTCGGCAAACCTGTGGCGGTGCCCCTCACCCTGTGTGTCCTGCTGTGGCCCGATGAGGGGCACGAGGCTGAGCTCGTCGCGTACGAGGACCGCGTGCTCCCGCTCGTCGCCGACCACCGGGATCGCGCGATCGCCCGCACCGAGCTCCTCCCCGTCGACGTCGTCTGACATCGCGTGATGGAGCGCCTGGATTCCCGCCGTTCGTTGGTCGTCGGTGCGTTGCTCGCCGCGCTGCTCTCGGCCGTCGCGCTCGGGCTCGTCACCCGGATCTGGAGCCAACCGCTGCACGTCCCGTTCCAGTACGCGCACGTGGCCGGTGACGACGAGCAGGACGCGACGCTCGACATGATGCTCATCAAGAACGTGCACGAGACGGGCTGGTTCGACGAGAACCCGAAGTTGAACGCGCCGTTCCGGCAACGGTGGGCCGAGTGGCCGATGGGCGGCGACCTGCTCGCGTACACGATCAAGAAGGGCATCGTCGACGCGACCGGCGAGGTCGCGCTGACCTTCAACCTTTTCTGGCTCCTGACCTTTCCGCTCACCGCCCTCGTCGCGTTCCCGGTGCTCCGGTCGTTGCGGTGCTCGTGGTCGACCGCGCTCGCGGGCGCGGTGCTCTTCGCGCTCGCGCCGTACCACTTCCGCAACGGCGCGGGGCACGAGAACCTCGCGTTCTACGTGGGAGTCCCGATCATCGTGCTGCTGTGCATGCGGGTGCTCGGCCCCGACGGCGGCGTGCCGAGCGTCGCGGAGCTGCGACACCGCGCCGGGTGGCGACCGCTCCTCTGGCCGCTCCTCGGCACGGTCCTCGTCGCCGTCACCGGCCTCTACTACCTGGCGTTCCTGCTCACTCTGCTCACCTTCAGTGCCGTGATCGGCGCCCTCGCCCGACGCCGGCCGGGACGACTCGCGATCGCCGGGATCGTGGCCGCGGTCGGGCTCGTCGCCTCGATCCTCGCCAACCTGCCGACGCTCCTGTACCGCTGGCAGCACGCCCCGAACATCCTCGGCGTCCCCGATCGCCGGCTCGGCATCTCGGAGGACTATCCGCTCCGGCTCGTCGAGCTGCTCAGCCCGGTCTCGGGACACCGGTTCGGCCCGTTCGCCGCCCTCGCCGATCTGCTGCTCGACCCGGGCCGGAAGGGACTCGGGACGGCCATGCTCGGGCTCGCGGCCGCGATCGGGGTCGTGGTCGCGATCATCGCCGTGCTGCTCGGCGCGGTGCGCGACCGGGCGCGCGATTCCTGGTCGTTCGAAGCCCGGGTCGGGATCGTGATCGTCGGTGCCCTCCTGCTCGGCATGCAGGGTGGCCTGAGTCGCGCGCTCGAGCTCGTCGGGCTCAGCGGCGTCCGCGCCTGGACCCGGATCGCGATCGTCGTCGCGTTCGCCGGCATCGTCGTGTTCGCCCGCCTTCTCGACCGCGCCCGCGCCGACCTCGCCCGGCGACGACACGTGCTGCAACCGGCCGTGTGGGGCCTGATCCTCGCCGTGGTCGTCGTGGTGGGCGTGCTCGACCAGGCGTCCCCGGCGATGCTGCCGAAGCCCGCCGCACGCGCCGACCTCTGGAACGCCGACGGCGCGTTCGTCGACACCCTGGAGCGGCGGCTGCCCGCGAACGCGATGGTCTTCCAGCTCCCCGTCGTCGACTTCCCCGAACACGGCGGGATCCGCCGCATGTCGGACCACGACCTCATCAAGGAGAGCTACCTCCACTCGAAGACCCTGCGGTGGAGCGCCGGCGGCGTGCGCGGCCGCGACGGCGAGTGGCAATGGCCCGCGGCCCAGCTCCCGACGCACGCGTTCCTGCGCGGGATCACCGCGATGGGGTTCTCTGCGCTGATGGTCGACCGCTACGGGTACCCCGACGACGGAAACGCGATTCTTGCGAGATTGCGGAAGGTCCTCGGCCCGCCCATGGTGCGCCGCGAGGACCGACTCGTCGCGTGGGACCTCCGCCCCGGCGCACCCGCGTTGCTCGCAGGCACGAACGCCACCCAGCGGAACACCTTGGTCCGGAAGCTGCTCGACGCGCCCCGCCTGTACCTGGGTACCGACGTCGATCCGATCGTCGATCGCGGCGAATCTCACGTGATC
The DNA here is from genome assembly GCA_038328825.1 of Acidimicrobiia bacterium. GTDB lineage: Bacteria > Actinomycetota > Acidimicrobiia > IMCC26256 > JANYLB01 > JANYLB01. Next base: position 3,016 of record JBBQMI010000276.1, read on the forward strand.
TGCGCCGACGGCTCCCTCACGCTCGTGAACCCCGGCCCGCACCACGCCCGCCGCGACCTGAAGGTCACCTTCGCCACCGGCCGGTCGGCCGCGCGACGCGCGTGGGTGACGGTCGGGGGTCGGCGCGTGCCGATCTCGCCCGAAGCCCCCGCCCGCGTCCCGATCGACCTCCGCCCCGGCACGACGACGGTCCCCATCACGGTGCACACGCCCGGACTCCGCTGCGCGTCGGCTCCCGTCAACGCGCTGCCCTCGGTCTCGGCCGAGATCCGGCCCGTCAGGCTGCCACGGGCCTGAGCTGCGGTAGGGAGTGATGGAACGGTCACCGCGGAACATGGTCACGTCCAACCAGTACCTTCTGGGCGTGGACACGGGGGGACCGGAGGAACGTGGGAGCTCGACCCCCTCTGATGGCAACGGTCCCGAATCGAGCAGGACCACCGCCGGAAGGTGGACGTACAGGCCGCATATCGACGGTCTGCGCGCCATGGCTGTCTATTTCGTCGTTGCCTTCCACGCCGGCCTGACGCGTTGGCGGGGCGGATTCATAGGCGTGGACGTGTTCTTCGTGCTCTCGGGCTACCTCGTCACCAACCTCTTGGTCCGTGACCTCGACGAGGAAGGTCGCGTGCGCTTCGGTCGCTTCTACTCTCGGCGTGTGCGGCGCCTCCTGCCCGCCGCCGCCGTCAACCTCGTGGTCGTCGCCGTCATCTTCCGGGCGATCGCTGCACCGGTGGACCTCGCCGCGGCTCGCGAGTCCATCCAGGCGGCTGCGCTCTACATTTCGAACTGGTACTTCATTCGGGAAGCGACCAATTA
>JBBQMI010000277.1:0-3833 GCA_038328825.1 Acidimicrobiia bacterium
GAGTGGTTCGAGGTCGGACGATTCCTCGGACCCAGCATCTCGGGCCACTACCGCCGCTACCCGTTGTCGTGGCACGTTGCCGCGTGGAAGCAGGCAGGATTCGACGAGGTCGGTGTGCGGATCATGAGCCTGGGCGGCGGCCTGGTGATGTGGGGGAGGAGGGCCGGTGGCAGCCCCTGATTCGCGACCCGCCTACTACGCCGCCGGTTCCGGGGGGTGGCGAGACTGGTGGACGCTGCTCCATCCGCCGTACACCGCCTGGCACCTCGCGTACGTGGTCATCGGTGCTTCGCTCGCACCACGGGTCGACGCCGGCCGACTGGTGGCGACGCTGTTGGCCTTCTTCTTCGCGGTCGGCGTCGCGGCCCACGCCCTCGACGAGCTGCACGGTCGCCCGCTGCGCACCGAGATACCGAGCAGTGCATTGATCGCGACCGCGATCATCGGTCTCGCCGCCGCCTGTGGCCTGGGGGTCGTCGGTGTGGCGGTGGTCGGGTTCGAGCTCGTCCCGTTCATCGTGGTCGGACCGCTGCTCGTGGTCGCCTACAACGCCGAGCTGTTCAACGGAGTGGTGCACACCGACACCGGCTTCGCCCTGGCGTGGGGCGCCTTTCCCGTGCTGACCGCCTACGTCGCCCAGGCGTCGAGTCTGGGGGTCGCGGCGGTGATCGCCGCGACCGGCGCGTTCGCGCTCTCGCACGCGCAGCGGTCGTTGAGCACGCCGGCGAGGCTGCTGCGGCGCCGCGTCCGTCACGTCTCCGGTTCCGTCGTCTTCCTCGACGGGACCACCCGTCCGCTCGACTCGGCGATGCTCCGCGCGCCATTGGAGCGCGCGCTGCGGGCCATGTCATGGAGCGTGGTCGCGATCGCGGTGGCGCTTGCGGTCGCCCGCTTGGGCTAGTCGCGCGACTCGAGATCGAGTCGGAAGCCGGCCACGGTCGCGTCGACCACACGATCGTGGCCCCAGAGCAGGAGCGGGCGGGCGACCCGGTTCGCGATCTGCATGGTCCGCTGCATCATGCTGACGGTCCATGCTGCGGTGACGAGCGTGCCTTCGTCGTCGGCGGTCAGGACGAGGTGGGCCGTACCCTCGAGGTCGCCGTGGACGGTCGCGTCGATCGACGACGCCTCGACACAGTCGTCGAGCACGACCTCGATGCGCATGCGGTAGGGGAGCGGCGGTGAGACCACGCCGCTGAGCACCGTGCCGGGGGTGAGGCCATCGCCGTCGATCCGGAACTCCCCGAGCCATGCGCACCGGCGCGCCAAGGCGTCGGTCCCTGCGATCGACGCCCAGACGGCATGAGGCGGAGCCGCGAAACGGAAGTCGCGACAGAACTCGATGCTCGGCGACGAGTCGGGCGAGTCGTCGCCTCGGCGCGCCGGCACACGCATCGCCGCCCGTGGGTCAGGCCTCGAGGAGCTCATCGGCGGAAACCCACTCGGGCATCGAGTCCCGGTACCAGCGCGACCGAGTCACGGTGCATCTCGGCGGGAAGCTTGTTCCCGATGGTCGCGGTCTCGGGTACCCCGTGCACGAAGACGATCACAGCGCCATCACCCTTCTCGTTCTCCCGGGCGATGACGACGGTAGCCCGGCGCGCCCGGCGGCGGTTGGCGCGATCAGTCAGCCCGCACGGTGTCGAGGAACGAGACGATCGCGTCGTTGAACAGGTCGTTGCGGTCACCTGCGACCATGTGGCCGGCACCGGCGACGTCGACGAGCTGCGCATGGGGGACGAGCTCGAGCAACTCCTGGGCGCCTTCCGCGCTCAACAGATCGCTGATGCGGCCCCGCACGAGCAGCGTCGGAAGGGTGATCTTCCGGGCCGCGTCGGCGAGGCGGTCGCCGTCGACGAGAGAGGAACGAGTCTCGTCGGGTGAGCCGAAGCGTCCGCTCACGAACCGGGGGTCCCAGTGCCACGCCCATCGACCGTCGGCCCGGAGGCGCATGTTCTTCTTCAGGCCGGACAGGTCCTTCGGTCGCGGCCGGTGCGGGTTGTACGCCTGGATGGCGTCGGCGACCTCTTCGAGGCTCGCGAACCCGTCGAGGTGGCCGGTCATGAACTCGCCGATGCGGGCGACGCCGGCCGCCTCGATCCTCGGCGCGACGTCGACGAGGACCAGCGCCTTCGCGATCGGTGGTGGCGGTGTCTCGGCGATGGCGGCGAGACACGCGATGCCTCCGAGCGACGCGCCGATGAGCACCGGTGGTTCGGCGAGCGAGCGCGAGACGCTCACGACGTCGCGGGCGAACGCGTCGAGCGTGTAGTCGCCGTCGGGCGCCCACGCGCTGTCGCCGTGGCCGCGCAGGTCGACGCTGTACGCGCGCCAGTGCTCCGCCAGGTGCGAGAGGGTCGTGCCCCACGCGTGGCGGGTCTGGCCGCCACCGTGCAGGAGCACGACGGGTGGCGCGGCAGGGTCACCGTCGACGTCGGCGGCGAGCAACAGCCCGTCAGCGCCGGGAAGCGTGATGGTTTCCATTGCGACGACGGTAGGGGATCCGATGCCCGACGCTCACCTTCAGGTGGAGACGGCGATGCCGAGCGAGTCGGCGCCCTCGAACTTCGGCGCGCCCTGTTCGTAGAAGACATCGACTTCCGCGATGGTGAACCCCGCGGTCGCCAGGAGGTCAACGATGGGGCGTGTGAGGTGACATCCGCCGAGGAGACGCTTCTGCAGGGGTTCGACGCGATGCTGCCAGCGTCGTACCGCGGCGTCGGGCGCGAGCCCGTGCTCGACGAAGTGCAGCGTTGCGCCGGGCTTGAGCACGCGCCGTACCTCGCGCAGTGCGGCGGCGACATCGGGAATCGTGCACAGGGTCCACGTGGAGAGGGCGGCGTCGAAGCGGTCGTCGGCGAACGGCAACGACTCGCCGTCGAGGCCCGACCGTTCCACCGGGACGCTCGACGCCGCGACCCGTGCCGCGGCGAGCTTCCAGCCGAGATCGGCGGGCTCGACCGCCACGACCCGCGTGACGGTGGCCGGATAGAAGGGGACGTTGTGGCCCGAGCCGAAGCCGAGCTCCACCACCTCGCCGGCCTGGCCGGCGCAGACCCGTTCCCGCAGGGGCGCAGCCATCTTCGCCCCGCAGGCGACGTTGATGATCCGAGGCAGGACCTGCTCACCGTAGAAGCCCATGGCATCCTTCCCGTCTCGCGTACCTTAGGACGGCATCGTTCGGCCCGTTTCGTGACCGAGCAAGCGACAGGTAGGCGACCGGGGGAGCACGAATGCAGGCAGTGAGGGTGGCGACGTGGAGCGAAGTGGCCGACCGGACGCCGGTCGGCGCGATGGTCGAGGGCATCGATCTCGTGGTCATCCGCCGGGGCGACGACCATTCGGTGCTCTACGGACGGTGCCTGCACCGGGGCGCGCTCCTCGCCGACGGATCCGTGACCGGCGACAACCTGCTCTGCGGGCTGCACGGGTGGGACTACCGGATCGACACAGGGGTGAGCGCGTACAACAACGCCGAGGCGCTCACGAAGTTCGTGAGCTTCCTCGAGGGCGACGACCTGATGGTCGACCGCGAGAGCGTGCTCGACTTCAAGATGCGGCATCCGCAGCCGTACGACCCCGACGTGTACCAGGGCTACTACCTCGACCCGCATCTCGTGCCCGAGGAGCCGTTCGTCGACTCCATCCACGAGCTCGCGGCACGCGGGCTCACGCAGACCGGCATGCACGGACCGGTTTCCGCGATGGGCGTGTCGCGCGAGCAGCTCCCGGGCTGGGACTCCATCCAGTTCGTGACCGCGCAGCTCGCGAGACTTCCGTTGCTCGACGACGAACCGGTCGGCACCGACGTCTGCATCGGACCGAATGCCGAC
>JBBQMI010000278.1:0-3824 GCA_038328825.1 Acidimicrobiia bacterium
GTTGATCCGCTCGTCCGAGCACGACCGTGACCTTGCGCTCGGTCGCGCTCTACCTCGCCCTCGTTGCGGTACCGGTTGAAGCCGGTGACCTGACCGACAGCCCGGTCGAGCGCGACGACGGCGCGGAGCGCGCGGTAGCTCAGGTTGTCGCGGGCCACACCCGCGGCCAGCAGCTCCTGCACGAGACCGACCTGCAGCAGCGTCTCGTCGGCGCGCGAGATCCCGACGGTCACGGTCTTGGCCTGATGCTTGATCGCGTCGACCGGACGGGTGAGCTGCTCGATGGCCTCGGTGAGCGCGGCGGTGAGATCCTCGACCACCACGCTCGGCGTGCCGACCTTGCCGTACTCCACCTGGTACGCGTCGAGCGGGACGATCCCGGCCGCGTAGCGCAGCAGCGACGCCACCCGCACGGCCGTGCCCGCCTCGAGGCTCCCGTCGTACCCACCGGCGCGGAGACCCGAGAAGAACTGGTTCCCGAGCGGATCGAGCTGCCTGCCGAGCTGGTGGAACGCGGCGTCGACGTCGCGGCCGCCTGATGCGACGACCGCCTCGATCGCGGCACGGGCCTCCCGCAAGGGTCGGGCCGACGCGTCGATCGCGAGCGCGGCTTCGTATCCGAAGAGGTGACCGACCATCGCCGAGAGCACGAACGCGAGCGCGGGGTGCACGACCGGAACCTCGATGGTCTCGAGCGCGATGCCGTTGAAGCGGTGCTGGCCCTCGCTGGCTATCACGACCGCCGCGGCCTTGTGGGCGCGGTATATCGCGAGCTCCTTGGCGACGTCGTCGGCGTTCGAACCGGTCAACCCGGCGGCACACACGAGGATCATCGGCTCCGACGACAGGTCGATGTGCTTCTTGTCCTCGGTGACGTCGCACGCGATCGCCTTGTAGCAGAGCTCCGAGAGCTTGATCCGGATCTCCTGGGCCGCGACGCGGTTCACACCGTTGCCGACCACGGCCCACGAACGCCGTTGGGGTGCCTGGCGCTGGGCCGCGATCGCGATTTCGGGCCGGCGGCGCATCACCGCCGCCATCGCGTCGGGCAGGTCACGCAGCCCGGTGAGCAGCGCATCGCGCTCGGCCGGCGCGCCCGTCGCCCACGCGCCGGTCAGGTCGTCGGCGAGCGCGAACGCGAGGAGGAACCCCGCGGCGATCTGCGCGTAGAACGCCTTCGTCGACGCGACGCTCATCTCCACGTCGCGTCCGTCGGACGTGTAGAGGACGCCGTCGGCCCGGTCGACCAAGTCGCTGTTGCGCCGGTTGACGATGGCGACCACGCCGGCACCCCGGTCGCGGACGAGATCGACGGTGCGGTTCGTGTCGGTGGTCGTCCCGCTCTGGCTGATCGCGACCACGAGCGTGTCGTGCATGTCGTTGACCAGTCGGAATCCCGAGAGCTCCGTGGCGGGCACCGCTTCGACGATCACGCGATCGGTCACGCCGGCGAGCCCGGCGAGCACGGCCGCGAGGCTCTGACCCGCGACCGCGGCGGTCCCCTGCCCGATAACGAGCACCCGACGGATCGCGCCCGAACGCAATCGCTCGCGCAGCTCCGGCGGGAGAGTCTCGGGCCCGAGCTCCACCACCATGAGGCCGTCGCGCTCGACCAACTTGCCGCGGAGCGTCTTGCGGAACGATGCCGGCGCCTCGGTGATCTCCTTGAGGAGGTAGTGCGGGGCGTCGCCGCGGTCGATGTCGCGCGTCGTGATCTGCGCGAGCTGCAGGTCGTCGCCGTCGACCGGCAACACCGTGCCGTCGTAGGAGCGACGGTCGATGCCGGTGAGCTGACCCGCGTGGCTGCCGTCGAGCAGCACGATCTGACCGCGGCTCGACTCGGGGTGGTCGGCGTCGGCGGGTGTCTCGCCGTCGAGCCGCAGGTACCGCGGGGTCTCCTCGACGAGTCCGTACGGCTCGCTCGCCACGACGTACGCGTCTTCGGTGAGCCCGACGTAGAGCGACTGACCGCTGCCGCGCAGCGCGAGCAGAATACGGTCGGTCGGTCCCGACACGTTCGCGGCGATCGCCACCGATCCTTCGAGCGTCGCGACTGTGGCGCGGAACGCCTCGTCGACCGCGACGCCCTGATCGAGACGGCGACCGACGAGCACAGGGATGACCTTCGCGTCGGTCGTGATCTCCCGCGCGATTCGCAACCCCTCGATCGCCACGAGGTCGGCGTGGTTGTCGACGTCGCCGTTCAGCGCGGCGGTCACGTACGCGCGCGTCGGGGTCTCGGTGTCGTCGCCCGCAGGCAGCTCTTCCGCGTTGAGCGGGTGCGCGTTGGCCTCGGAGATGATCCCGACGCTCGCCCACCGCGTGTGACCGAGCACGGTGACTCGCGCCGTCTCGTTCGCGAGCGCGAGATGGAGCACCGCGTCGGCGCGGATGGTGTCGCGGATGGCGCGGGTGTTGTCGCCGAGCTCACCGATCTCGGCCGCGGCCTTGTAGACGAACGCGGCGTTGCCGTCGGGGAGGCGCAACGAGCCCGAGCGGAAGAGGGGGTCGACGGAGCGCTGCTCGATGAGGCGGGCGACGGTCGGATCGGTCAGGTCGAGCGCGTGGTCGCGCACGAGAACGTGGATCCCGGCGGAGTCGCGGCCGCGCACCTCGAGCCGGTCGATCGAGGACAGCGCCTGCTGGATCGACAGGTACGCCTCGATCGCGGCGACGCCCGGGTCGCGGCCGGCGAACGCCTCGACCGCCCGTGCCGTGCGGATGCGATCGCGGTGCACGGCCCAGACCGCGTCCTTCAACTCGATCAGCGCCGCGTTCACCGCCTCGAGATCGGAGAGCGCCGCGCCGGCCTCGGTGTCGAGGTCCCGCTCGATCTCCTCGATCTGCGCGGTGAGCCCGGCCGTGGTGTTCTCGAGCCCGGCGAGCAACGAACGGTCGGCGAGCAGCGCCTGCACGCCGGGCGATCCCCGCAGCAGCAGATCCGCCCGGGCGACCTGCCCGGCAGCCGAGGTCAGCGCGTGGAGGAGGTCTGCGTGCGCCGGGTGGTCGAGCAGATCCGGTACGCCCGCCAACAGCGACAGCAGCTCAGCGGAGGTGGGCGGCGTGCGTTCCGCACGACGCCGGACGATGGCAATGATTCCGCACATGAGCCCACCACTCTACGCGGGAGCCCCAGCCACGAGCGCTAGGCGGCCCCGCACACGCGCACCGCGGCGGCGATCAGCCGATCCGCGAGGGCCTCCGCCAACGCCACATCCGGCGCCTCGATCATCACCCTGACCAGCGGTTCCGTCCCGCTCGGCCGGACGAGCACCCGACCGGTCGAACCCAGCTCGGCCTCTGCGGCGCGGATGTCGTCGGCGAGGTGCTCGGCGACCGCCGGGTCCCGGTGCGCCACCCGCACGTTCTTCAGCACCTGCGGGAGCTGCGTCATCGAGGCGGCGGCGAGCGCGGAGAACGGCTGTCCGGAGCGGCGCAGCAGGTCCAGGACCTGGACGCCGGTGAGCAGCCCGTCGCCCGTGGTCGCGATGCGGCGGAAGATGACGTGGCCGGACTGCTCGCCGCCGATGACGTAGCCGCCCGCCTCGAGCGCCTCGAGCACGTACCGGTCGCCGACCTGCGTCTCGATGACCTTGATCCCCCGCTCCGCCATGGCGAGGCGGAACCCGAGGTTGGTCATGACGGTCACGACGACGGTGTCGTCCGCGAGCTCGCCCCGCGCCCGCAGGTCGATGGCGCACAGCGCTATGAGGTGGTCCCCGTCGACCAGCGCGCCCATCTCGTCGACGGCCAGCACCCGATCGGCATCCCCATCGAACGCCAGCCCGATGGCGGCGCCGCGCTCGACCACCGCGGCCTGCAAC
>JBBQMI010000279.1:0-3824 GCA_038328825.1 Acidimicrobiia bacterium
CGTGACGCGCGCGGTGAGCCACTACGGACCCGGCGACGTGATCGCCTACCGGGTCCCGAAGGGTGAGGTCGGTGCCGGCCAGCTCGTGGTGCACCGGATCGTCGGCGGGTCGGCCGCACAGGGCTTTCGCACGCGCGGCGACCACCGCGCGACCGACGACCTCTGGCGGCCGAAGGTCTCCGACATCCTGGGCGAGAAGTGGATCGTCGTCCCGAGTGCCGGGAAGGCGATGGGCTCGCTGCGGAGCCCCCTGGCGCTGGCCGCCTTCGCGTCGGTCCTCGCTTCGAGCGCGGCGGTCGCGCTCCTGCGTCGGTCAGCCGGGCTCGACCACGATCGGGTCGAGGCACCACTCGGGGTGGTCGGTCTCGAGCCGCTGGAGCCACCACGGGCTCTCGAACAGCGCGAGCAAGGTGCCGTCGGTCCGCAACATCACGACGACACCCCCACTCGACGCCAGCTGCGTCGCGGTTGCGGCATCGGTGCGGCGCGCGACCGTGTACGGAGTCGGTGACAGGTCGACGACCGCGCCGAACTCGTGCTCGAGGCGGTGGGAGAAGACCTCGAACTGCATCCGACCGACCGCTGCGAGCACGGGTGTGGGAGTCGGTTCGCCGTCGCGATCCTGGAGAACCTGGACGACTCCTTCGCGGTCCATCTGCTCCAGGCCGCGACGGAACTGCTTGTGGCGGCCCGTGTCGCGGGCGCGGGCGCGCACGAAGAGCTCCGGCGCGAGGGTGGGGATCGTCGGATAGGTGACGGGCTCGGCTTCGTAGAGACTCGAACCGATGTGCAGCTCGCTCGCGTTCACGAGCCCGATCACGTCGCCGGGATAGGCGTCGTCGATCGTGTCGCGATCCGACCCGAACATCGAGGCCGCGTACTTCGTCGAGAACGGCCGGCCGGTGCCCGCGTGGGTGACCGTCATGCCCCGCTCGAAGTGGCCCGAGCAGACACGCACGAACGCCACGTGATCGCGGTGCCCGGGGTCCATGTTGGCCTGGATCTTGAACACGAAGCCGGAGAACGGGCTGTCGACGCCACGGTGGTCCCCGGTGGTGTCGGCCCGCGCTCCGGGCGAGGGGGCGAGGTCGACGATCGCATCGAGAAGGTGACGCACACCGAAGTTCGTCAGCGCCGAGCCGACGAAGAGCGGGCTCGTCTCGGCGTCGAGGAACGACGCGACGTCGAGATCCGCGCCGACCTCGTCGAGCAGGGCCGACTCCTCGGTCGCGTGCCCCCATGCCGGTCCTTCGTCGATCGCCGCCTGCGCCGCGTCCACTCGTTCCTCGGGCGCGGCGGTCGTGCCGCGGGTCGTGCGGGTGAAGCGCACGAAGTCGCCGGTGCGACGATCGATGACGCCCCGGAAGTCGCCCGCGTGGCCGACGGGCCAGGTGACCGGCGTCGCGCGGAGCTGGAGCTGGCTCTCGATCTCGTCGAGCAGCTCCAGCGGATCACGGCCGGGCCGGTCGTACTTGTTCACGAACGTGAGGATCGGCACGCGGCGCGCACGGCACACCTCGAAGAGCTTGAGCGTCTGCGCCTCGATGCCCTTGGCCGCGTCGAGCACCATCACCGCCGCGTCGGCCGCGGCGAGCACGCGGTAGGTGTCCTCGGAGAAGTCGCGGTGGCCGGGCGTGTCGAGGAGGTTCACCACGCAGCCCCGGTAGGTGAACTGGAGCGCGGTCGACGTGATGGAGATGCCGCGTTGCTGCTCCATCGCCATCCAGTCCGACGTCGCCCGTCGACGCCCGCCTCGGGCCTTCACCGCTCCGGCCTCGGCGACCGCGCCCGCGTAGAGGAGGAACTTCTCGGTGAGCGTGGTCTTGCCGGCGTCGGGATGGCTGATGATGGCGAACGTGCGCCTTCGCGCGGCCTCCTCGACGACACTGCGCTCGGTCGGGGTCGTCAGCGGGCGTTCCTGGTGCATGACGAGCCTCGGACCGTTCGGCGTCGAGCGAGGTCTCCGGCCGGTCCGGGACCCTCCGCGCACGCCTGCTCGCAGACCGTAATCCCCGCCGGGCAAGCGCACAGAACCGGATCGGTCGAGCGCACGACACTCGCGTACACTCATCGGCGCACCCTGCGCTCGTAGCTCAACGGATAGAGCATCTGACTACGGATCAGAAGGTTGGGGGTTCGATTCCCTCCGAGCGCACCGAGAAAGAGCAGGTAAGAGGAGGTACAGACCGAGTCTCCTTGCACAGGCGAGCGCCTCTTGCTAATCCTTTGCTAATCCGACGTGCAGGATGCGGTCGGAAAGGGCGGGAGGGCGCATGCGTGGAAGCGTGATCAAGCGGGGTCGCACCTGGAGCTACGTGCTCTACCTCGGCCGTGACGAGGACGGGAAGAAGCGGCAGAAGTGGGTCGGCGGGTTCCGGACGCGTCGAGAGGCGGAGAGCGCGGTCACCGAAGCCCTCGACCGGATGCGCACGGGCACCTGGGCTGATGCCGGGCGCACGACGGTGAGCGAGTACCTCGAGGAATGGTTGGCCGGCATCCGACCCACCGTGCGAGAGAAGACCGCAGCGAGCTACGCCGCGGCCATGCGCGACTGGGTGATTCCGCGCATCGGCTCGCAATGCCTCGTCGATCTCAACGCGCCCCGGCTGCGAGCGCTGTACGCGGAGCTGTTGGAATCGGGCCGGCGCGACGGGAAGGGTGGGCTGTCACCCCGGTCGGTGCAGTACGCGCATCGAATCCTGTTCCATGCGCTGAAGGACGCGGCCGAAGCGGGCCTCTTGGCGCGCAACCCCGCGTCGCTCGTTCGCGCGCCGAGGGTGCCGAAACCCTCGATGGAGGTCTGGTCCGCTGACGAAGCCCGCAGGTTCATCGACTCGATCGAAACCGATCGGCTACGAGCGCTCTGGATTCTGATGATCACCACCGGGGTTCGTCGCGGCGAGGCGCTCGGACTGCAGTGGAACGACGTGGACATGAACCTCTCCCGACTGGCGATCCGGCGTTCGCGAGTTGCGGTCGGCTACGAGGTCCTCGAAGCGGAACCGAAGACCCGTTCAGCGCGTCGGTCGGTGAGTCTCGACTCGACGACGGTTCGTGCCCTCGTCACCCATCGGCGCCACCAGAGGGAAGAGCGCCTGGCCGCAGGGCCAGCGTGGATCGAATCCGAATACCTCTTCACGACCGAAGACGGTTCGCCGCTTCACCCCGGCCGAGTGAGCAAGCTGTTCATGCAGCACGTCGACGCCAGTGGGCTCCGACGAATCCGGCTTCACGACCTTCGCCATACCGCCGCCACGCTCGCGCTGACCGCCGGCGTCCACCCGAAGGTCGTACAGGAGCGCCTCGGCCATGCGAACGTGAGCGTCACGCTCGACGTCTACTCGCATGTCCTCGAGGGCCTACAGGAAGATGCCGCTTCGAAGGTCGAGAGCCTCGTCTTCGGCCCGTAGTCGGGGCCGCGTGCGGGGGAGAAGGCATCGAGGCTCTCGCCAGGCCGCGAAACGGTTGGCAAGAGCGACTCTCGGCGTCCGGAGGGTGTCTTAGAGTCCCGTTCTCCCTGGTGCCAGAGGTGCGACCGTCCGGTGGATAAGGTCGCCGCTCCTCGTCCCGCGCAGTTTCCACGCCGCGGACCCTGCCAGGGCGGCCCTGCTCGAGTTATCGTCACGGATTAGGTTCGGAACCCTCCGAAATGCTCGAACGCGCTGACCTGACCCGAGAATCTGCTCTACGCGTTTGCGCGGGCTGGCTGGACCCCCCGGGGTAGCGGTCCACCGTTCTTGAGTCCGACGAAGCGGAGGCGACACACACCCCGCCCAGATCGTTCGGAAGTTGCGCGACGGGGAACGGGAGTCTTAACGAGGCCA
>JBBQMI010000280.1:0-3819 GCA_038328825.1 Acidimicrobiia bacterium
TCGGGGAACTCCATCGCTCCTCTTTCCTCGGTCGGACGACCGCGCAGACTACCGGCTCCGCTGCTGCTCCTACCGGAGCAGTTGCTGGATGCGAGTGATGTACTCCTGCGCGCGGAGCCGGGCCCCGTGTTCGCTCGCGGCCTCGGCGTACACGTGGGTCACCGGGCTCTCCGGGTCCGGGAGCACGAGCGCCCAGCCGTCGGGATACAGCACCTTCACGCCGTCGACGAGCACGACGTCGCGGTCGCTCGCGCGCTCGATCATCTCGCGCATCACCGCGCCCTTCCGTTCCCACGGGGTCGGGACCTCTTCGCGCGCGATGTGCACGGTGGGCAGTCCGGCACGGATGCCCGACAACGTGCGCCCCGTGACCGCGAGCAGTTCGAGGAGCTTCACGAGCGTCGCGGTGGCGTCGTACGCGGGGAGGAACGTCGGCCAGATGTACCCGCGGTCGGCGGAAGCGGCGAAGTCGACGCTCGACGCGACCTCCATGATGTGGGCGTCGGAGAGCTTGGTCCACACGACCTCACCACCGTGGGCCTCGGCGATGTCGGCGGCCGCCTGGGTGACCGACACCGGCAGCGCGATGCGCGCCCCCGGGGTCGCTTCGACGACCAGGCTCACGAGCGCGAGCAGCGCACCGTCGGCGTCGAAGGCACTGCCGGTGTCATCGATGATCACCGCGGTCTCGCCGTCGGCATCGATCACCATGCCGAGCTGGCTACCCGACGAACGCACGAGCTCGCCGAGGCGCACCGTCCGGGTCTGGAGGTCGTCGACGGCAGCCGCGGCCGACACCGTGCTCGCGAACGGGTTGACCGCGAGCACGTCGGCGCCGAGCTTGGCGAGCACGCTCGGCATGACCAACGACACCGCGCCGTGCGAGTAGTCGAGCACCACCTTGAACTCGTGCGCGCGCACCCGGTCGGCGTCGACCGAGCCCTCCAGCGCCGAGGTGTAGAACTCGAGCGCCCGCGGCGGGAAGCGGATGTCGCCGATGTCGCCCGCGAAGGCGCGGCGGAAGTCTTCACGACCGAGCAGTCGCTCGATCTTGCGCTGCATGCCCTCGTCGATGTCGCGCCCGTCGCTCTCGAAGAACCGGATGCTCACGCTGTTGGGGTCGCCGGGCACGAGGCGCACGGTGATCCCGCCCTGGGCGAGGGAGTTCTTCACCTGGAACCGCGTGAGCGGCACCGTCGCGAGCTCGACGTCGTCGACCGTCACGCCGGTGAGGTTCAGACCACCGATGATCGACCGCTTGAGCGCCCGCGCGACACGGCTGGTATCGCGGCTGGTGGTGACGGTGGAGCCCTTCTTCAGTGCGCTCCCGTAGGCCATCGCCAGACGAACCGCCTGCTCCGGGGTGATGTCGACGTTCGCGAGTCCGCTCACGCCGCGGCGGCCGAAGCGGGTGCGGGTGCCCCGGCTCTCCCAGACGATCGACGAGTTGATCACCGCGCTCGCCTCGACCGTCTTGAACGGATACACCTTCACGTCGGGGTTGATGAGCGCGTACTCGCCGACGAAGCACTCGTCGCCGAGCACCGCGCCTTCGCGCACCCGCGCGTGCGAGCGCAGGTCGGAGGAGCGCCCGATCACGCACCCGCGGAGGTCGACGCTCGGACCGATGTACGCGTGGTCGTGGACGACGCTGCGCTCGATGAAGGCGTCGGACTTCACCACGACGTCGCTGCCGAGCACCGTGTACGGCTGGAGCTGCGCACCGGCCTCGACGCGCGCGTTGTCGCCGATCACCACCGGCCCGGTGACGTTCGCCGACGGGTCGAGGTCGGCGCCTTCGCCGAGCCACACGCCGTCGGCGAGCTCGAAGCCCTCGATGTCGACCCGCACCCGGCCGTCGAGGATGTCGGTGTGGGCCCGGACGTACGCGTCGAGCGTGCCGACGTCCTCCCAGTAGCCCTCGACCACATGACCGAGGAGCGGCTTGCCCCGTTTGAGGATGGCGGGGAACACGTCGCCGGAGAAGTCGACGACCTCGCCCTCGGGGATGAAATCGAAGACCTCGGGCTCGAGCACGTACATGCCGGTGTTGATCGTGTCGGAGAAGACCTGACCCCACGTCGGCTTCTCGAGGAACCGGTCGATCGAGCCGTCGGGGCGGGTGATCACGATCCCGAACTCCACCGGGTCCTCCACCCGCTTCAGCGCGATCGAACCGAACGCGCCGGCATCCTTGTGGGCCTTGACGAAATCGGTGAGATCGATGTCGGTGAGCACGTCGCCCGACATCACGAGGAACGTGTCGTCGAGCTGTTCGGCCGCGTTGCGCACCGATCCGGCGGTGCCAAGTGGGCTGTCTTCGCTCGCGTACCGCATCTGCACGCCGAAGTCGGAGCCGTCGCCGAAGTAGTTGCGGATCTGGTTGGCGAGGAACGCCACGGTCACGACGATGTCGTCGAACCCGTGGTCGGCGAGCAGGCGCACGATGTGCTCGAGCATGGGCCGGTTGGCCATCGGCAGCATCGGCTTCGGCTGGTTGCTCGTGAGCGGTCGGAGGCGGGTTCCCTCACCACCGGCGAGAATCACTGCCTTCACGTCGAACCCTTCCCGGCGCGAGGCGCCCGTCCGTCGCGCAACGCCTGTCGGGCGAGGGGAACGTACCCGGCCGCGGCCCAGTAGCTGAGGATCAACCCACCGATCGTGAAGCTCCATGTGACGATGATCATGAGGTTGCGCAGGGTTCCGTCGGTGAGACCTGCGATGAACAGGAAGCCGGGGAGGGCGAACATGAGGGCGAGTGTGCCCGCTTTGCCGATCCACTGAACGTCGATGCGCCGGGCTCCGGCGGCGGCGAGCCAGAGCACCGCGCCGCTCACGACCGCCTCGCGAGCGAGGACGAGCACCCCGACCCACGCGGGCACGATCCCCTCGATCAGCAACGCCACACCCGCGGCGATGAGCAGGATCCGGTCGGCGACGGGATCGAGGACCTTGCCGAGCTCGCTGCCCTGGTCGAAGTGGCGGGCGATGTACCCGTCGACCCAGTCGGTGCCGCCGAGCGCTGCGAGGACGAGACCGGCGTCGACGTAGGCCTGCTGTTCGAGGACCAGCCAGAGGAACCACGGGATGCAGAGCAGCCGGACGACCGAGATGTAGTTCGGGATCGTGAAGACGCGCCGGTCCGGTTCGGTGGCAACGTCGTTCGCGGCGGCACCGTCCATGTCCGAAGCGTAGGTCAGCGTTCGAACTGGATCGCGACCCGTCCGGCCCGGATCGGGCCGATCCGTTCCCGGATGACCGCCTCGTGGGCCGGGTGCCCCGTAGACCTCGTCGTCGGCCTGGCCTGGGGGACGAACGGAACGAGCACGACGTGGTGGATCACTGGAGACCTCCGGACGCGCCGCCGTCGACGGGGATGGCCGCACCGGTGACGAATCGGGCGTGGTCGGAGCACAGGAAGGCGCCGATCGCCCCGAAGTCGGCCGCGTCACCGACCGTCGCGGTGGGGATCCCGGCCGCGGCCGCGGCGATGTTCTCGCCGTAGAGCGACCGGAGCCGGTCGGTGTCGTGCAGCCCGGGTTGCAGCGAGTTCACGGTCACGCCATCGGGCGCGACGTCGCCCGCCAACGTCTTCAGGAACGCGGTCGCACCGGCACGGGCCGTGTTCGAGAGGATGAGGTACGGGATGGGTTGGCGCACCGAGATCGACGTGATCGCGACGACTCTCCCCCACTTCCGCTCCCGCATCCCCGGAACCGCCTCGGTGCACATCGCGACGACCGACAGGCAGTTCAACTCGAGCGCGCTCCGGTACTGCTCCACGTCGTCGATGTCGGAGAAGCCGCCCGGCGGTGGACC
>JBBQMI010000281.1:0-3814 GCA_038328825.1 Acidimicrobiia bacterium
GGTTCCGGATCTACACGGTGACCGACGAGCTGCCCTCGAAGCGCAAGGCCGACTACCGACTCTCGGTGAGCGGGCTCATCGACACGCCGTTCGAAGTGACCTACGACGAGATCATCGCCCTCCCGCCGACGCACCTCGACAAGGACTTCCAGTGCGTGACGGGCTGGCGCGTGCACGACGTCTCCTGGAAGGGCGTCCGCCTCGCCGACCTGTTGGACCGGGCCGGCGTTCAGGCCGAGGCGACCGCGGTGCGGTTCACGAGCTTCGACGGCACCTACACCGAGAGCCTCACGCTCGAGCAGGCGCGCCGCCCCGACGTGATCGTGGCGTACCAACTCGAGGACAAAGACATCTCGAGCGAGCACGGCGGCCCGGTGCGGCTCTACGTCGCGCCGATGTACGGCTACAAGTCGATCAAGTGGCTCGACGGCATCGAACTGACGAAGCGGGTACGTCCGGGCTACTGGGAAGAGCTCGGGTACGACGTCGACGCGTGGATCGGGAAGTCGAATGGTCGAGACGACAACCCGGTCTGAGGCGCCGCTCCTCCGGTTCGGCCGCGTCGAACGGCGGATCCACTGGGTGAACGCGACCCTCTTCTCCGTGCTCATGCTCTCCGGCGCGATCCTCTACGTCGGGCCGCTCTCAGCGGTGGTCGGTCGGCGCGAGCTGATCCGGACCATCCACGTGTGGTCCGGGATCGCGCTGCCGATCCCGCTACTCATGGCGGTGGTCGGCCGCCACGGGGCCCGCCTGCGTCGCGACTTCGGCGAGCTCAACCGCTTCGCTCCCGGTGAGGCCCGCTGGTTCCGGGCGCGTACACGTGGTTCGGTCCGGCTCGGGAAGTTCAACCCCGGCCAGAAGCTCAACGCCGTGTTCATCGCCGCCGCCGGTCTCGTGATGCTCGCGACCGGTTCGATCATGAAGTGGTTCTCGCTCTTCCCGATCGACTGGCGGACGGGCGCGACGTTCGTCCACGACTGGTTCGCGATCGGAATCTGGATCGCGGTGATCGGTCACGTGCTGTTCGCGTTCCGGGACCCCGTAGCGCTCGGCGGGATGCTGCGGGGCAGCGTCAGCGCCGCCTGGGCCCGCCGCGAGCGGCCCCGTTGGTACGAGCAGGAGACCGGGAGCGCAATCGACTCGGAGGGTCCCGACACCCGTCGGTAGAGTCGCCGCTATGCGCAGCGAACAGAATCCGTGATGGCCGACATCGTGCTCCCTCCCGAACTCCTCCCCGCCGACGGCCGCTTCGGCTCCGGACCGTCGAAGGTCCGCATCGAAGCGATCGACGCGCTGCTCGCGGCCGCACCCACGTACCTGGGGACGAGCCACCGACGAGAAGGTGTGCGGTCGGTGGTGCGACGGGCGCGCGACGGTCTCCGTGACCTCTTCGCGCTCCCCGACGGCTACGAGGTGCTCCTCGGCAACGGTGGCTCCACGGCCTTCTGGGACATGGCCGCGTTCGGTCTCATCGAGCGGAGGAGCCAGCACCTGAGCTTCGGGGAGTTCGGCTCGAAGTTCGCGGCCGTGGCCGACGCGACGCCGCACCTCGAAACCCCCGAGGTGATCGAGTCTGCGGTGGGCACCCATCCGTTCGCCCGGGCGAACGCCGACGTCGACGCCTACTGCTGGCCCCACAACGAGACGTCGACGGGCGTGCAGACGCACGTCGAGCGCCCCGCGGGCGCCGGCGCGGACCAGCTCGTCGTGATCGACGGCACCTCGGGGGCCGGTGGCCTGCCGGTCGACCCGTCGGCTTTCGACGTCTACTACTTCGCACCCCAGAAGTGCTTCGCCGGCGACGGCGGGCTGTGGCTCGCGCTGTGCTCACCCGCCGCGATCGCGCGCATCGAACGGATCCACGCGTCGGGTCGATGGACTCCGCCGAGCCTCGATCTGCACATCGCGCTCGAGAACTCCCGTCTCGACCAGACGTACAACACCCCTGCGCTCGCAACGCTGTTCCTGTTGGCCGACCAGGTCGAGTGGATGCTCGCCAACGGCGGGCTCGACTGGACCACGGAACGGTGCGCTCTCTCGGCGAACACGCTCTACGGCTGGGCCGACGCGAGCCCGGTCGCGACCCCGTTCGTGGCCGATCCCGCGTCGCGTAGCCGCGTGACCGCCACCATCGACTTCGACGACGCGATCGACGCGGCGGCGATCGCGGCCACGCTGCGGGCGAATGGCATCGTCGACACCGAGCCCTACCGCAAGCTCGGCCGCAACCAGTTGCGCATCGCGTTGTTCCCCGCGATCGAGCCCGACGACGTCGCGACGCTCACGCGCGCGATCGACTTCGTGGTCGCTGCGCTCGCCTGAACCGGCGTCCGACCCATCCGCCAACCGCCCCGGCTCCGGAGTGTCGGCACGCGCACGTTCGACGTGTCGCGAGGCGAACGGACACGCCGCTCACGCTCGGGGCACGATGGCAACACGGGCGGAGCATCCTAGGAAGGGACATCGATGGAGACCTACGCCGCGACCAGGAACCAATCCACCGAGGAGCCCACTCGGGGTCCCGGAGTTCTCGCCGTCCTCCAGTCGTGTTCCGGGGTCGAGCGTCGTGTCCTCAAGTCGTTGGCGATCCACCTCCACGTCGATCGTGGCCAAGTCGTGTGCGAAGCCGGCGAGTTCGGCGACGAGCTGTTCGTGATCCTCGACGGAGCCGTCGCGGTGCAGACCCCGGGGAGCGCCGTCACCCGCCTCGGTGCCGGTGACGCCTTCGGCGAGATGGCGCCCCTCGCCCGGACTCCCCGGCGTTCGACCGTGATCGCCATCGCCCCGACCGCGCTGCTCGTGCTCCGCCGGCGTGAGTTCGTGAAGCTCCTCGACCGCGCACCCCGCGTCGGACGGGCACTGCTCCGGGCCGCCAGCGTCCACCTCCGACCTTCCCTCCCGTCTCCCGACCCGCAGGTGGAGATCGCGTCCTGATCGCCGCTCGACCAAGACGCGGAGGGATCCGGCGGGTACATTCCTCACCGAATGGGTGAAGAAGGACTGCTGGGTCGTCTCACGGACGAGGATCGGCGCAAGGTGCTGGCCGGCACGCGTCGTCGCCGGTACGCGCGTGGCGAGATCGTGTTCCACGAGGGCGACATCGGCGACGCGCTCCACCTCATCGCGAAGGGTCACGTCGCCGTGCGCGGCACCACGCCGCTCGGCGACGTATCGACCTTCACGGTGCTGGGGCCGGGCGAGGTGTTCGGTGAGGGCGCTCTCCTCGCGTCCGACTCGCGTCGCACCGGCACCGTCGTCGCGCTCGAGCCGGTCGAGACCCAGACGCTCAGCGGCGACCAGTTCGGCACCCTCCGCCGCGAGCACCCCGAGGTCGACCGCTTCCTGATCGAGGTGCTGTCCGCGCAGGTCCGCCGCCTGTCGATCCGGCTGCAGGAGGCACTGTTCATCCCCGCCGAGACGCGCGTCCTCCGGCGCCTCGTCGAGCTCTGCGTCTCGTACCGTGCCGGCGACGGCAGTGTGGTCATCCCGCTCACTCAGGACGACGTCGCCTCACTGGCCGGAACCTCCCGGCCGACCGCGAACCGCGTGCTCAAGGCAGCCGAGGACGACGGCGTGCTCAGCGTGCGCCGGAGCCGCATCGAGGTGCTCGACTCCGACGCCCTGGAGCGACGGGCTCGCTGAAGTCCGCCGGCGCGGCGAGTGTCGCCGCGCGCACACGCCATCTGTCCGGCCCGGCACGGACGCGATCCGCCGCCGGCCCGAGACTGTCCCCATGGACACGGCGAACCCCACCTCGACCTCTCGGTCACTCGTGGCCCGGCGGGTCGCAGTCGTCACCCTCACGCTCGCG
>JBBQMI010000282.1:0-3809 GCA_038328825.1 Acidimicrobiia bacterium
CCAGGATCTCGTCGCAGCCCATCGCGGTGAATCCCTCGGGGTCGGCCATGCCGACCGCGTGGAACGCCCGAACCGACGGGTCGGCGGCGCGCACCACCTCCGCGAGGACCGCGGCGGCGCTGCGCAGGGTGGTGAGGAGGAACGGCACCTTCCCTTTCGGGTCACCGCGACGCGGCGACGGCAGCGCGCGCTGTGCCCCGGTCGCGAGCTGCACGGAGTACCAGAACAGGGTGTCGACCACGTGGTCGACGGTCTCGCGGCAGGTCCACGGCAGCGCCCCGGCCGGCGCCTCCCAGTCGGCGTCGCCCGCGTCCGCGAAGCACTCGACCGCGAGCCCGGCCGCCAGGAGCAGGTCGTCGGGGTCGAGGTGGCTCCGCACGGGTCCGCGCTACTCCGGTGGTTCGGTGAGGAGGGTGCGGCCGTCGAAGCCGGCTTCGGGCCAGTACCACCACTCCACGCCGGGCTCACCGACCACCCAGCTCAGGCAGTAAGGACGCCCGCTCGGAGCGACGGCGTGGAACTCTACCGCGCCGCTGTCGGGGTCCCGGTTCATGATCCCCTCGGTCTCGAGCCCAGCGAGCGCGGTCCGGGCCGATTCCTCGACGGGCTCGAGGTGCTGCTTGCCGTTCGTCGTCGATGCCCGGTGGTCGTCGTCATGGGTGGGCGCCGTGTCGCGACGGGCCGCATCGAGCAGCGCGAGGACCCGCTCTACCCGCTCGCGCACCTCGGCGAGCGCGGCGTTCGCCGCTTCCGGCGTCCACTCGTGCACCGTCGAACGATAGAACGGCTCGGCCGCGACCGCCCCCCCGGTACGCTGACCGGGTGCGAGCCGCGTACTTCGGCCCTTCGGGCACGTTCACCGAGGAGGCACTCCTCACCCAGCCGGACCTCGTCTCGGCGACGCGCGATGGGCTGCGCACGATCCCCGACGTGATCGCCGCGGTCGAGCACGGCACGGCCGACGTCGGCATCGTCCCGATCGAGAACTCGATCGAGGGCTCGGTGGCGGTCACGCTCGACACCCTCGTGTTCGAGAGCGAGCTCCTCGTGCAACGCGAGGTCGACCTGCCGATCTCGCTCAACCTCTGCGTGAAGCCGGGCACGGGTCTCGACGACGTCACGAGCGTGGCGTCGTACCCCCATGCCATCGCCCAGTGCCGTGGGTGGCTGGCGGGCAAGCTGCCCGACGCCACCGTGACCGCGGCGAACTCCACCGCCGACGCCGCCCGCGAGGTGTCCCGGTCGAAGCGCGGGGGCCGGGCCGCGATCGCCAACGCGCTCGCGGCCGAGGTCTACGGCCTCGAGCTGCTCGCGACCGACATCGAAGACCACCCCGAGAACCAGACCCGCTTCGTCGTCGTCGGGCGCGGGGTCCCCGCGGCGACCGGCCACGACAAGACGTCGATCGTCTGCTTCCAACGCGCCGACCGCCCCGGATCGCTGCTCGGCATCCTGCAGGAGTTCGCGGCGCGGGCGATCAACCTCACCAAGGTCGAGTCACGCCCGACGAAACGCAGTCTCGGCGACTACTGCTTCCTCATCGACTTCGAGGGCCACGTCGCCGACGAGCTCGTCGCCGACTGCCTCCGCAACCTCGCGGCGCGTCAGGCCCGGGTGAAGTTCCTCGGGTCGTACCCGGTCGCGGGCGAGGAGTCGAAGTCACGCCGCACGGCCGCAGGCAAGGCGTGGCGCACCGCCGATCACTGGGTCGAGGGCATCCGCGCCCAGTTGCGCTCCACCGACGACCTGATGCCGTGATCGACCTCAAGCGCCTGCGTACCGAACCGGCCTACCGCGCCGGCATCGAGCGCAAGCGCGTGCGCGCCGGACTGATCGACGAGGTCCTCGCCGCCGACGAGCAGCACCGCGCGCTGCTCAACCGGGTCGAGGAGCTCCGGGGCCGGCAGAACACGGCATCGAAATCCATCGGCAAGGCCGCGCCCGACGAACGCCCCGCGAAGATCGCCGAGGCCGGCGCGTTGAAGGACGAGCTCGTCGCGCTCGAACCGTCGCTCAACGAGGCCGACGCGCAGCTGCGGGCACTCGCGCTCCAGGTACCGAACCCGGCCGACGCATCGGTGCCCGATGGTGGCGAGGATGACGGCGACGTCGTGCGCGTCATCGGCGGTGAACCGGCGGCGCCGGCGCTCGACCACGCGGCCTTCGCGGAGGCGATGGGGTTCGTGAACTCCGACAAGGCCGTGGAGATGAGCGGCTCGCGTTTCGCGTACCTGATGCGCGAGGCCGTGCTCGTCGAGCTCGCGCTCGTGCAGTGGGTGCTCGGGCGCGTCGGCGCTGAGGGCTTCCTGCCGGTGATGCCCCCGATCCTCGTGCGCGAGCACGCGATGGAGGAAGCGGGATTCTTCCCGACCGATCGCCAGCAGGTGTACGACGTCGACGAGGGCAAGCTGTTCCTCGTGGGCACGAGCGAGGTACCGCTGTCGGCGTTGCATCGCGGCGAGATCCTCGACGCCGACGCGCTGCCGCTCCGCTACGCCGGGTTCTCGTCGAACTTCCGGCGTGAGGCCGGCACCTACGGCAAGGACACGCGCGGGATCTTCCGGGTGCACCAGTTCGACAAGGTCGAGATGTTCGCGTACGCGTCGCCCGACGAATCCGAGGCGGAACACGAACGCATCCTCGCGATCGAGGAGTCGATCGTCGGCGCCCTCGGGCTGCCCTACCGGGTCGTGAACATCGCGGCCGGCGACCTCGGACCCGCCGCGGCGAGGAAGTTCGACATCGAGGTCTGGCTGCCGTCGGAGGGTCGCTACCGCGAGCTCACGTCGTGCTCGAACTACCGGGAGTTCTCGGCTCGCCGACTCGGCACGCGCACGCGCGGTGCGTCCGGCACCGAGCTCGTGCACACGTTGAACGGCACCGCAGCCGCGATCGGTCGCACGCTCGTGTTCCTCTTCGAGCACTACCAGGAGGCCGACGGCGGGTTCGTCGTCCCCGAAGTGCTCCGCCCGATCACCGGCTTCGACCGCGTCGAGCCGCGCGCCTCGTGAGCACGAGGCTCAGCGAGATCGTGGTCGACTGCGTCGAGCCGGTCGCGATGGCGCACTGGTGGGGCGAGGCCCTCGGGTGGTCGTCGTCGACGACCGAGGAAGGGGAGCGGCTGCTGCATCCGCCCGCCGGCGACGACACGACCCCGGCACTCCTGTTCGACACCGCGCCCGAGCCGAAGCAGACGAAGAACCGGGTGCATGTCGACCTCGCGTCGCAGTCGCGCGAGGAGCAGGCCGCGACCGTCGACCAGCTCCTCGCGCGCGGCGCGACCCGAGCGGAGGTCGGCCAGTCGCGCACGCCGTGGGTCGGGCTCGCCGACCCGGAGGGCAACGAGTTCTGCGTACTCGAGCCCCGTGCCGTGTACGCGGGCGTCAGGCGCCTCGCGGGCTTCTCGATGGACGTCGCCGATCCGGCCGCGATCGCACCGTTCTGGGTCGCCGCGACCGGCTGGTCGATCGGCGAGGAGCACCCGGGCGCGGTGGTGCTCTTCCCACCGGGCCGCCGCGCGCCCGACCTCGCCCTGCTGCAGGTCGACGACCCGAAGACGGTGAAGCTCCGCTGGCATCTCGACGTGGAGCCCGTCGACGGCACGTCGATCGAGGAGGAGGCCGAGCGCCTGCGCGACCTCGGCGCGGTCGACCTCGACATCGGCCAGCACGACGATCCCGTCACCGACTGGATCGTGCTCGCCGACCCCGAGGGCAACGAACTGTGCGTGATCCCGCCGCTCTAACCTGAGGCCGCGCTCGGGAGGGATGCCGGAGCGGACGAACGGGACGGTCTTGAAAACCGTTGAG
>JBBQMI010000283.1:0-3808 GCA_038328825.1 Acidimicrobiia bacterium
GCCGATCGCACCGAGCGCCGCGACCGCGGCCTCCCGCACGAGCGGGTCGTCGTGTCGCGTGGTCGCGGCGACGAGGGCGCGCACCGCGCGGCTGCGGTTCGTGGGTGACCACTCGACCTCACCCCGCGCCCATGCGGCGGCCTCGACGACCGACCACTCGGAGTCATCGAGCATCGCGAGCAGCGGGGTCAGGTGGAGCACGACTGCTGGTGCGAGCTCGGCGGCGCGCCGGCGGACCGAGGGGTCGGGATCGGTCGCGGCCCGTCGCCACACCCGCTCCGCGCTCGACCGGCCCGCGCCGCGCACGACCGCACCGAGCGCCGCGACCCGAACTCTCGGCTCGGGGTCGTCGGTCGTGAGCAGCACGAGCTCGGCGACCTCGGCGCGTCCCGCCCGATCGGCGCGTCCGGAGCCGGCTGCGGCAGTTGCGCGTTCGTAGGGATCCCTGCTGGCGAAAGGGGTCGGGCGACTCACGACAGGTTCCGTCCGGATCGATACCTTCGACCGGTGAGGTGGCGATCAGCGAGTTGGGAGCAGCCGGACGACCGGCACGGTCGTACCGCGGTCTTCCTGCTGGTGGCGGCCATCCTCGTCGCGGCAGCGCTCGCGGTCGCGCTCGTCGCGGGCGCGGCGTCACGGTCGTCGGGATCGTCCGACGACGTGCTCGTGCTCGGGCCGCGTGTGACGCACGACACGTCGAGAGGCGGAGATGGGACCCGGGCCGCGCGGCGTTCGGCGCCTGCCACGCCGGTGACCGCCACCTCGCCGGCTGCCGCGACTCCGGCCCCCGCGTCGTCGACGCCGGTCGCCGACGGGGCGATGACCATCTCGGTTCCGCAGATCGGACTCAACGCCACGGTGTACGAGGGCGTCGACGGGCGCGTGCTCGACGTCGGGCCCGGGCACTGGCCGGGAACGGCGACTCCGGGGGCAGAGGGCAACGTGGTCATCGCCGGACATCGAAGCACGTCGGCCCGCACCTTCGAGCGGATCGGCGAGCTCGCGACCGGCGCTCCGATCGTGGTCGCCGACGCCAGCGGTTCGTACGCCTACCTGGTGGAGCACAGCGACGTGGTCGCGGCGGACCGGCTCGACGTGCTCGAACCGACGCCCGGCCCCACCCTGACGCTCGTCGCGCCGCATCCGCCGGGGAGCGAGCAGTACCGGTACGTCGTGCGGGCCCGGCTGGTGTCGCCGGCGAGGCCGCCCGGGGTCTGACCGGCATCCCCTCGTGCAGGCATCCGGCCGTACAGTGGCCGCATGGATGCCGACGGACCGCCGCGAGCGTCGCGTCGGGAGCGGCGGGAACGGAACGGTCGTCGCGTGCGTCCGCTGTTCGTCGGCGGAGCCGGTCTCGCGGTCGTCGCCCTTCTTGCGCTCGCCGCGTTCCTCCTCGCACCCGACGGTGACGACGCGTCGGCGCAATCGCCCGCGCTCGTCGGGACCGTCGCGTCGTCGACCACGCTGCCGAGCGTGTCGTCGACGACGCTCGCGTTGTCGCAGCCGCAGAACCCGCCCGACGAACAGTACGCCGACGTCCCGGTGGTCGAGGTCGGCGCGATCGACATCCCGCGCATCGGACTCTCGACACCGGTCTACGAGGGGATCTGGCTCACGGTGCTCGACGTCGGGCCCGGGCACTGGCCCGGCACTGCGGCGCCGGGTGGATACGGCAACGTCGTCGTCGCCGGTCACCGGTCGACGCACTCCCAACCGTTCCGGCACATCGACGCGCTCGTTCCGGGAGACACGATCGTGTTGACCGACCCGACGGGCAGCTACACGTACTCGGTGACCGGAAGCAAAGTCGTGACGCCCGACGACGTCGACATCGTCACGCAACGACCGGGACACACCGTCACGCTCTTCGCGTGCCACCCTCCGGGAAGCGCCGCGTACCGCTACGTCGTGTCCGGAACGCTCGTGTCGCCACCGCGCCCCGGCACCTGACGCGATCGAAGCCCTGGAGTGATGACCTTCAGCTGCTCGCGCCGGCCAGGAGCAACGCCACGAGCCCGATGCCGGCGGCCACGGCGAGCGCCACCACCACGCCGACGGCGACGACGAGTCCGAGGAGCTTGCCGAACGCGACGAGCCGGACCGGGCGCGTCGGGAGCGAGGCCCCGGTCGTGGCAGGCTGCGTGATCATGGTGCTCGTCATCGACTTCTCCCGGTACCCGGTACCCGACGCCCGTTGTCGGGGCTCGCGTCCGCTCGATGCATCGTCGCTCCGTGCATCGGCGCGGTGAGCCCCGAACCTGAGGTTCCTCCGGGCCCTCGCCGCCGTCCCTGGCTGCGGGCGCTGGGCGTGCTGGTCAGCCTTGCGGCCGTCGTCGCGGTCGCCGGCCTGTTCATCCCGATGAGCTACGTGATCATCGAGCCGGGCGACGCGACGCCCGTCGCGGGAGTTGTCTCGGTGACGGGCGCACCGACGTACCCGTCGAAGGGCGCCCTGCTCTTTCTCACGGTGTCGGTGTCGAACGGCAAGCCGAACCTGTGGCGCTACCTGAGCGCGTCGCTCGACGACAGCGCGAAGGTGATCTCGTACGACGACTACTTCGGGAAGACGACGCCCGCCGAGGACCGCAAGCTCAACGTGCAGGCGATGGACACGTCGCAGCAGGTCGCCACGCAGGTCGCGCTCGAGAAGCTCGGGTACAAAGTGACCGTGACCGGGACCGGCGCGCGGGTGTTGAAGGTGGCCGACGACGCGCCGGCGAAGGGGACGCTGCGTGCGGGCGACGTGATCACCGCGGTCGACGGTCAGGCGGTGACGCTCGTCGATCAGCTCGGCCCACTCGTGCGGGCCCACGCGGCCGGTGAACCCGTGGCGCTCACGATCCAGCGTGGCGCCAAGGCCGCCGACGAGGCCACGGTGACGGTCACCACTGCGGCAAACCCGAACGAGCCCAACAAGGGGTCCGCCTACCTCGGGGTCGTGGCGGCCACGCGCGACCTCCGCTTCGACTTCCCGGTCGACGTGAAGATCGATCCCGGACCCGTGAGCGGACCGTCGGCCGGTCTCGCGTTCACGCTCGCGATCATCGACAGGATGACTCCGGGCAGTCTCACCGGCGGCAAGAAGGTCGCGGTCACGGGCGAGATGACGTCGGACGGGACCGTCGGCGAGATCGGTGGTGTCGCCCAGAAGGCGGTCGCGGCCGACGATGCCGGCGCGAAGTTGATGCTCGTGCCCCGGGCCGAAGCACGCGAGGCACGCACGAGGGCCGGCTCGATGACCGTCGGCGGCGTGACGACGCTCGACGACGCCCTTGCTGCGCTCCGTCGTGCGGGAGGCGACCCGATCGACGTCCCGGTGCCTCAGGCCGCGTAAGAGTCCGGGTTTCGGGCACCCGTCGCCAATACGATGGTGGCGTGGCTGCGGACCGATCGAGAGAAGACCGACCCGACGCGGGCGGACCGAGAGACCCGGAGATGCGGCGACCGGCCTCCGGCGGGACCCGTCTGACGCCCGAGGAGATCACGAGTCGTGGCTTCGCCAGCGCGTTCCGGGGTGTCTCGGAGACCGAGGTCCGCAACTTCCTCCGCCGGGTCGCCGACGACCTCGCTGCCGCGCGCGACCACGAGCGCAGCCTGGCGGAACGGGTCGCGGGCCTCGAGGAGCAGCTCCGGAACCCTCCGCCGCTCGACGAGAAGCAGCTGCTCGACGGGTTGGGCGAGGAGACCACCCGCGTGCTGCGCTCGGCCCAGGACGCCGCGGCCGACATCCGGACCCGCGCCGAGAACGCGAGCGCGGCGCAGCTCGAGGAAGCCGAAGCCACTGCGAAGCGGCTGCGCGACGAAGCCG
>JBBQMI010000284.1:0-3799 GCA_038328825.1 Acidimicrobiia bacterium
GGGGGGGGGGGGGGGGGGGTGGGGGCCGTGGTTTCTGGTTGGGGGGGGGGGCGGGGCCCCCGCGGCCCCCCCCGCCCCCTCCGCGTTCCGCCCGAGACCCATCGACGTCGCCGGGATCAGGATCACCGAGGTCAAGGGCCACGGTCGTCGACGCGGCCACACCGAGGTCTACCGTGGTCGCGAGTACGTGGTCGACGACTTCCCCGAAGGTGGAGATCAAGGTCATCGCCCAGGAGATCGAAGCGGAGGAGATCGCGACCACCATCCTCGAGACCGCGCGCGCCGCCAGGATCGGTGACGGCAAGGTCTGGATCCAGCCGCTCGAGATGGTGGCGCGGATCCGTACCGGGGAGCCCGGTGACGACGCGATCTGATTCGGCCGTTCGTGCGCGGCTCGAGGACTTGCTCGACGACACGAGCGTGCGGGGCCTGGCCTTCGGTCGGGCCTTCGCCGCGCTCGTCGACGAGTGGCTCGCCGGCCTGCTCCCGGGCGGCGGCGGGATCGCGCTCGTGGCGGTCGGTGGGTACGGCCGGGAGGAGCTCGCCCCGTCGAGCGACCTCGACATCGTGCTCGTGCACGACAAGGGGAGAGATGCCGCTGCCGTCGCCGACCAGGTCTGGTACCCGATCTGGGACGCGGGGTTCCGCCTCGACCACAGCATCCGCACCGTGAAGGAGGCCCTCTCGCTCGCCGACAAGGACCTGAAGGTGGGCCTCGGTCTGCTCGACGCCCGTTGGGTCGCGGGCGAGCGGCGCCTCGTCGCCGACCTTGCCGAGGGTGTCCGCCGCCAGTGGCGCGATCGGGCCAAACGTCGGATCCCGGTCCTCGAGGACTCGGTGCGGACGCGCCACGCCCACTTCGGCCCGGTGGCGTTCGAGCTGGAACCCGATCTGAAGGAAGGCGACGGTGGGCTCCGCGACGTGACCGTGCTGCGGGCGTTGGAGATCGCGCTCCCGACTGTGGATCTGACCGACGACGTGCTCGACGCCGCCGCGTTGCTCTTCGGCGTCCGCGTCGCGCTCCAACGCATCAGCGGACGTCGCGACGAGCGACTCCTGCTCGACTACCAGGACGAAGTGGCGCAGGCACTCGACCGCCCCGATGCCGACGACCTCATGCGCGACGTGTCGCGGGCGGGACGCACCGTCGCGTGGCACGTGGACGACGCATGGCGTGCCGCGCGCGCGACGTTCGAAGGGCCGAGGGGACGCACGAGCGGCGGCCGCGACGTCGTCGTGGTCGACGGGATCGTGCTGCGCGACGGCGAGCTGGCGCTCACGGCCGATTCGGACCTCGAAGCCGACCCGACACTGCTCCTGCGGCTGGCCGACCTCTCGGCGAACCGGGGCGTGGCGATCGCGAGGCCGACGTTCCGTCGGCTCGCGGCCGAGGCCCCCGTGATGCCCGACCCCTGGCCCGACGGAGCCCGCGACGCGCTCGTCGGCTTCCTCGGCGCGGGACCCGCGGCGATCCCGGTCTTCGAGTCGTTCGATCGGTACGGGCTCGTGACGAGGATCCTCCCCGAGTGGGCGGCGGTGCGGAGCAAGCCGCAACGGAACGCGTTCCACCGCTACACCGTCGATCGGCACCTCGTGGAGGCGGCGTCTCGTGCCGCGGCGCTGACGCGCAACGTGGGCCGACCCGACCTGCTGCTCGTCGGCGCGCTGTTCCACGACATCGGCAAGGGGTACTCCGGCGACCACACCGATGTCGGTGTCGTGCTCGTGGCCGAGATGGCCGAACGCATGGGTTTCGAGCCGCCCGACGTCGAGAAGCTCATGGGTATGGTCCGCCACCACCTGCTGCTCCCCTCGGTCGCGACGAGCCGCGACCTCGACGATCCAGATGTGATCGTGGCGGTGGCCGAGCAGGTCGGCGACGTCGAGTTGCTCCGGCTGCTCGGCGCGTTGACCGAGGCGGATTCGCTCGCGACGGGCGAGAGCGCGTGGAGCGACTGGAAGGCCCGGCTCGTGGCCACGCTGGTCGAGCAGACCGCTCTGGTGCTCGCCGGTCGCCGACCCGAGGTCGGCCCCACGTCGACGGTCGACGACGACGCCCTTGCGGCGCGGGCCGCGGGTGGGCTGCTCGTCGAAGGCGACGGGCGCGAGCTCACCATTGCCGCACCCGACGAACCGCGCGTCTTCAGCCGGGTCGTCGGTGTCCTGGCGCTGCACGGCCAGGGGGTGCGCGCCGCGTCAGCGCGCTCGATCCTGAACGGTCCGGCCATCTCCCAGTTCGAGCTCGAGCCCCATCACCACGGGTCCGAGGCCCCCGATTGGGGCGCCGTCGCGGCCGACGTCCAGCGCGCGCTCGACGACCAGCTCGTGATCGAGGAGCGGCTCCAGCAGCAGTCGCGACGCTCCCGCCGGCTCGGCCGCCCGACGGCAGCGTGGGCGCCGGAAGCTCGCGTCGTGATCGACAACGAGGGCTCCCGCACGGCGACGATCGTCGAGGTCCGCGCGCCCGACGCGATGGGGCTCCTGTTCCGGATCACCCGGGCGTTCGCCGATCTCCACCTCGACATCCGGTCGGCCCGGGTCATGACCATGGGCCACGAGGTCGTCGACACGTTCTACGTCGCGGCCGGCGGCACGAAGGTCGAAGACGGCGCGGAGCTCCTGCGGATCGAGCGTGTGGTGCTGGAGGCGGTCGAAGCCAACTCGTTCTGAACGATCACGCAAGGCGAATGTCATGCATGCGTCGCCTGCGGCTCACGAGTCCCGAGGTCGCCCGGGAGATGCTCGACGCGTGGTTCGCCACCGAGGTCGACGCGTCGGAAGCAGCCAACATCGCGCAGTTGGAGGAAGGCGCGTAGGCTCCTGTGCGCAGCGAACAAGCCGTCGGAGAACGACGTGCTTCACCCACACCGACGAGTGAGCGGAGCAATTCGAGATGCCGAAGTACGTGATGCTCTCGACGATCGGACCCGACGGGTGGGCGACCATCCGCGAGAAGCCGGAGCGGATCCGGGGGGTCACAGAAGAGGTCGAGGCAATGGGCCTCACGGTGATCGCCCAGTACGCAGTGATGGGCCAGTACGACTTCGTGAACATCATCGAGGCGCCCGACGAAGCGACGATGGCCCGGGCGGCGGTGATGCTCGCCGCCCGCGGGACGATGCGCAGCACCACGCTGCAGGCGCTCGACGTCGAAGAGCTCATCGCCGCGCTCTCGACGGAAACCGAAGCCGGCTGATCTTCTCCTAGACCCACCACATCGACTTGCGCTTCTCCTCGCGCACGTCGTCGTCGACGAACAGGGCCGGGAGCACGGAACCGTCGGAGCGGCGACGCAGTCGGTAGCGCAGGCCGCCCTGGTCGTCGACCTGTTCCTCGATCTCGAAGCCGCGCGCCCACCGCTGATCGAAGCGGGATCGCACCTCGACGCGGGTTCCGGGCTGCACCCTTCGATCGTACTGCCACGTGCAAGTCGTCCCGAGTAGGTTGCGAACGTGACCGTCACCTCGCCGACGTTGCGCTTCGAGCGGCGCTGTTGGAAGGCCGGCGACCGTCTCGTCTGCGGGATCGACGAGGTCGGACGGGGGGCCTGGGCGGGGCCGACGACCGTCGCCGCGGTGATTCCCGCGCCCTCGCACCTGCGGGGTGTGCGCGACTCCAAGATGCTGTCGCGCGCGCAGCGTGAACGGGTCGCCGTCGACGTCACGAAGTGGGCGGTGGCGATCGGCGTCGGCCACGCGAGTCACCTCGAGTGCGACGAGCTCGGCATGACGCGCGCCCTGCGGCTGGCGGGGACACGAGCGCTGGGCCAGCTCTCGGCCCAGGGGTACGAGCCCGACCG
>JBBQMI010000285.1:0-3792 GCA_038328825.1 Acidimicrobiia bacterium
CCGAAGTCATCAGGCGACGACCCGGAAGATCTCCTCCAAGCTCGTCTGGGCCATCCCGACCTTGCGGAGTCCGTCTTCGCGCATCGTCAACATGCCCTGCATCACCGCGGACTTCTGGATGTCGTCGGTGGAGCGGCGCTCGATGATCATCCGCTCGATGTCTTCGGTGATGAGCATCACCTCGTGGATGGCGAACCGGCCCCGGTACCCCGTGCGCCCGCACGACGAGCACCCGATGTGGTGGAACAGCGTCGGCCATTCGTTCGACTCGAGGTCCTCGACGCGCCAGCCGGCCTCGATCAGCTCCGACTCCGTGGGTTGGTAGGCCTCCTTGCACCGGTCGCAGAGGCGGCGGGCGAGGCGCTGCGCGAGCACGCAGTCGAGCGCGCTGGTCACGAGGAAGGGTTCCACCCCCATCTCGACGAGACGCATCGGGGTCGACGCGGCGCTGTTCGTGTGGAGGGTCGAGAGCACGAGGTGACCGGTGAGCGCGGCCTCGATCCCGATCACCGCGGTCTCGCGGTCACGGATCTCACCGAGGAGGACGATGTCGGGGTCGGCGCGCAGGATCGACCGCAACGCCGTCGCGAACGTGAGCCCGGCGCGGGCGTTGACCTGGATCTGGTTGATGCCGGCGAGGCGGTACTCCACCGGGTCCTCGATCGTGATCACGTTGCGCGACGGCTCGTTGAGGAGGTTCAACGTCGCGTAGAGCGTCGTCGACTTCCCCGAACCCGTCGGGCCGGTGACGAGGATCGTTCCGTAGGGCTTCGTGTACGACTCCTCGTACCGGCTCATCACCTCGGGGAGGAAGCCGAGCTCGTCGAGGCTGAGCACCGCCTGACCCTTGTCGAGGATCCGCATCACGACCTTCTCGCCGTACACGGTGGGGAGCGTCGCGACGCGCAGGTCGATGGGCTTGCCGCCGACGGTGAGCGAGATCCGGCCGTCCTGGGGCAGCCGTCGCTCCGAGATGTCGATCTCGGCCATCACCTTCAGCCGGCTGATCACCCCGTTCTGGATCGACTTCGGCGAGTGCATCACCTCGTGCATCACCCCGTCGACGCGAAAGCGGATGCGCAGGTCGCGCTCGCCGGGCTCGACGTGGATGTCGGACGCGCGGTCCGACACCGCCTGGGTGATCAACAGGTTGACGAACTTGACGATCGGCGCGTCCTCGATGATCTCGCTGAGGCTCGAGATGTCGTCGCCGGGGCCGAGCTCGTCGGCCGCTTCCTGCGCGACGGTGTCGACCTCGCCGTCGAGGCGGTGGAACCGGTCGATGAGCTCCGCGAGCTGGCCCGACGTCGCGACGACCGTGCGGATGTCGGCACCGGTGATGGCCCGGATGTCGTCGACCGCGAACACGTTGGAGGGATCCGCGATTGCGACGACGAGGCGGTGCTCCTCCCAGAAGATGGGCAGCGCCTGGTACTTGCGCGCGAGGTTCTCGGGGATCAACGTCGCGACCGACGCGTCGATGCTCACCTCGGAGAGGTCGACGAACTCCAGACCGACCTGCGCGGCGAGCGCGCGGACGAGGTCGACCTCGTTGACGTAGCCCCGTTCGATGAGGACGCGCGGAAGCGGCTTGCCGGTCTCGGCCTGCTCGACGAGCGCGGCATCCAGCCGGTCTCGCGGGAGCAGCCCCTGCGAGACCAGGAGTGTCCCGAGCTGATTCCCTTCCGACACCCGAACGGCTCCAGTCAGACGGCCGCGCCCGTGGACCTCCCGTGGCCCGCCTCCCGATGAGACGCCGCGGCTCGACAGTCGCGATATCGGCGCGCGCGGGGCCCGCCTGAAGCGATCAGGTGTCTCGGAGCGAGGAGAACATCCGCAGGAGCGCACCCCGGTCGGGGGCCGGTTCGTCGTCGCTCTCGTCGTCGGTGGCGTCGGTGACGTCTGCGACGTCTGCGACGTCTGCGGCCGATTCGACCCCTTCGTCAGGCACTTCGCGGGATTGCTCCGCTTCGCGCGCCTCGGCGACGTAGTCGCGGAGGCCGTCGGTGAGCCCCTCGGGCGACGACGGGACGACGAGACCTTCGATCTCGGGCAGCTCGGGCAGCTCGGGCAGGTCCGCCGGCTCGTCGGCCACGAACGTCGGCTCAACGGCGTCGACCGCCTGGGGCACGGGTTCCGCGTACTGGGGTTCCGCGTAATGGGGTTCCGCGTACTGGGGCGCGACGTGTTCGGGCGCGACCGCCGCCGCTTCGACGTACTCGGATGTGCCGGACGCAGGCTCCGGCTCGATCGGCTCGGGGAACGCGGCGGAGACCGGATCGAGTTGGGCCGATTCTGCGGTGAGCACCAGCTCATCGACCATGGTCCGCGCCGGATCGGTCGGGACCACCACAGCCCCCGCCTCCACCAGGTCCTTCAGCACCTTGCACACCTCGAGCACGCTCCGGCCGACCGCGCGTGCGATCTCCCGCACGTTGCGGTCGCCGTCGACGACCCGCAGCACGCGGAACCCGGCCTTGTTCAACACGACCCGGTCGCCGTCGAGGTCGTCGACCACATCGGGGCGACAGTCGAGCGACGGGAGCACCGCCTCGATCGCGAGCCAGTCGCGACGCAGCTGCTGGACCTGTTCGACAATCGGTGCGACCTCGCTGCCGCCACGCACCGGCCACGGCGGGAACCGGTCGTTCTCGAACTCGAACAGCCCGGTCTCGACCCGGAACAGGGCGAAGCAGACGTCGATCAGGCGGGCTTCGAGCTCCTCGGTCGACTCGACCGGACCGCAGAGCTCGCCGGCCTCGGCCGCGCTGAAGCGACCCCCGGCGAAGTAGAGGACGCCCCGGCTCTGCGGATCGCGCACTTCGAGCGCACCCGTCTTGCGGGACTTCTCCACCAGCTCGAGGATCTCGGGCAACGAGAACGTGTCGAGGGTGCCCTGCAGCGACAAACCTGCTCCTCCTTCCTCCGGATTGTCGGCACAACGGCACCCAACCCTTGAGCGACCGCGAGCCACTCCAGGTTCAGGCGAGCGTCGCGTCCGCCACGGCTGCTTCCATGGCTTCGAGCGGAGCGTTGAGGCCTGTGAACTGGGTGAACGCGAGGCCGGCCTGGCCAACGAGCATCCCGAGACCGTTCTCCGCCCTGGCCCCCCTGGCCCGGGCGGCGGCGAGGAGCGGGGTTTCGGCGGGGTGGTACACGGTGTCGACGACCACGTGGCGGGGGCCGATCAGCGACGCATCGAAGGGTGGCGCCTCCCCGCGCATCCCGAGCGGGGTGGCGTTCACGATCACGTCGGCGCGGGCCACCAGGGTCGCGAGGTCGCTCCAGTCGTGGGCCTCGGCGCCGGTCGCGAGCTCGGCTGCGCTCACCGCCGCCTCCCGACGACGGGCCGCCACCATGACGCGGGCCCGGGCCCGCCCGAGCGCCAGCACGATCGCCCTCGCCGCGCCGCCGGCGCCGAGCACGACGATCCGCGACTCCGCGGGCTGGATACCCATGCCCGCGAGCGAGAGGAGGAAGCCGGCCCCGTCGGTGGAGTCACCGAGCAGGCTGCCGTCGGGCCGCACGACCACGGTGTTCACCGCGCCGAGCGCGGCGGCATCGCCGCTCAGCACGTCGCAGGCGCGCGCGGCGTCGGCCTTGTGGGGCATCGTCACGTTCACGCCCGCTATGCCCAGCGCCGGGAGCGCGCGGATCGCGTCGTGGCCGCGCCCGGAAGGGACCAGGAGTCCGACGTAGACCCAGTCGAGTCCGAGCGCGCGGTAGGCCGCGTTGTGGATCGCCGGCGACAACGAGTGCGCCACCGGATCACCGATCACTCCGGCGACGACT
>JBBQMI010000286.1:0-3781 GCA_038328825.1 Acidimicrobiia bacterium
CCCGGAGCAGCTCGCGTACGTGGTGAACCACGCCGAAGATCGCGTGGTCATCGTCGACGACTCCGTGCTGCCACTTCTCGCCAACGTCGCGCACGAGCTCAAGACCGTGGAGCGGTACGTCGTCGTCGGCGACGGCGACGCGTCGCTCCTCGAGGCCGCCGCGGCCAAAGCCGGCAACGCGGCCCAGGTCCTGCGCTACGACGCGCTGCTCGCCGCAGAGTCACCGGGATACGAGTGGCCGGAGGTCGACGAACGATCGGCCGCAGCGATGTGTTACACGAGCGGGACCACGGGCAACCCGAAGGGCGTGGTGTACTCGCACCGCTCGACTGTGCTGCACACGATCTCGAGCAACGCGGGGAACGCACTTGCGCTCAACGAGCACGATCGGGTCCTGCCCATCGTGCCGATGTTCCACGCGAACGCCTGGGGCGCGCCGTACGCGGCGTGGTTCTGCGGAGCCGGGCTGATCATGCCCGGACGCTTTCTCCAGGCCGAACCAATCGCGCGACTGATCGAGGAGGAGCGACCCACGGTCGCGGAAGCGGTGCCGACCATCTGGGCCGACCTGCTGCGCTACGCCGGCGAGCACGGCACCGACCTGTCGTCGATCCGGCTCGTGGTCTGCGGCGGTGCTGCGGTGCCGCGCTCGCTCATCGAGGGGTTCGAAGCAGCCGGCGTGCGGTTGGTTCAGGGCTGGGGGATGACCGAGACGAGCCCGCTCGCCGCGCTCTCACACCCGCCACGCCACGTCGAACACGGCACCACCGACGACCTCGACTGGCGGGCCAAGACCGGTCGCGTCATCGGGGGCGTCGAGCTGCGCATCGTCGACGACGCGGGTGACGCCCTGCCGTGGGACGGCGAAGCGGTCGGCGAGATCGAGGTGCGCGGGCCGTGGATCACCGCCTCGTACTACCGGGATCCGGCACCCGAGAAGTTCCACGACGGGTGGCTGCGGACCGGCGACGTCGGTTCGGTGGAGCAGACGGGGTTCGTGCAGATCACCGACCGGGCCAAGGACGTGATCAAGTCGGGCGGGGAGTGGATCTCCTCGGTCGAGCTGGAGAACCTCCTCATCGGGCACCCCGAGGTGCTCGAGGCAAGCGTGGTCGGCATCCCCGACGACCGCTGGAGCGAACGTCCGCTCGCGTGCGTCGTGCTCGTCGCCAACGCGTCGGTGACTGCGGCCGACCTCCAGGGGTTCCTCGCGAGCGACCTGGCGAAGTGGCAGCTCCCCGAGAACTGGGCGTTCATCGAGGAGGTGCCGAAGACGAGTGTCGGCAAGTTCGACAAGAAGGTCCTGCGAGCCCGGCACGCGGCCGGCGAGCTCGAGATCGTGCGCGTCGAGTAGCTCGACGGATTCGCGTCAGGCGTCGAGCGTCGTCGCGCCGATGGAACCGAGCTCGCCCTCGCGGACGGCTTCTTCCGCCGCGCCGGCCGAGCGTGCGAGCTGGATCACCCCCGCGGCCATCGCTGCGACCGCGAGCGCGACGACCGCCCATTCGAGGACCGTGTTCGTCGAGAGGTGCTCGTCGAACACGGCGACACCGAGGGCCACGCCGACGACCTGCGCGGTGCAGACCTGGGTGGGCATCGCCGCGGTGAGCGAGCCCGCCTGGAACGCACTCTGGTTCGCGAGCATCCCGATCCCCGCGAACGCCGCGAGCGCGTACGGCTCCCACGAGGTGACGACGGTGCCGACGCCGTCGCCGAGCAGGCTCACGGTGCTCTTGGTGAGCGCGGCGGTGAGCCCGTACGCGGCGCCGGTCGTCAACGCGAACAGCACCGCACGTCGCGTGCCCGACATGCGGAACCCCGCGACGATCCCGATCACGACGAGGATCACCGCCGGCGTTCCCCACACCAGCCACGTCGACAGCTCGCCGCGGTCGACACCACCCGTCGGCGCGCCGGCCGCGATGAAGCCGACGAGCCCGAACGTGAGCGCGCCGGCGGCGAGCCAGTCGTTGCGACCCATCGGTCGGTGAAACCACCGGGCGTCGATGAGCAGCGCGAACAGGAGGCCCGACGACAGGAGGGGCTGCACCACGATGAGGGAACCGAGGCCGAGCGCGACGGCCTCGCAGCCGAACGCGGTCCAGTCGGCTGCATATCCGAGCAACCACCGGGGTTGTCGGAGCAGGTGGAACATGAGCGACGGGCGCATCGCCTTGTCCTGGGGAGCCTCGGCCGCCGACTTCTGCTGCAGGACCGCGGAGATCGCGTACAGGAGCGCCGCGGCGAGAGCGAGGGGGATCGCGGCTGCCATCCCGGCCGACGGTACTGGCCGGGGATGGGGTTCGTGCGCAGAATCGGCACGATCCGGGCTCCGGGCCGGTAGGGTGGGCCTCCGTGCACACGGCCCGATCGGAGCCGACCACAAGGGAGGCAGGCGTGACGCCCCCGGGTCGGCGGAGAGTCCTCATCGTCTCCGCCTCGATGGGCGCGGGACACGACGGAGCGGCGCACGAGCTGAAGGGCCGACTCGAGGCGCTCGACGACGACGTGCGCATCATCGACTTCCTCGAGCTGCCCTACCTGCGCTTCGGGGCGTTCATGCGCTGGAGCTACGAGGCGCAGCTGCGGCTGGTGCCGTGGAGCTACGAGCTCATGTACCGCATGTGGTACCTCGCGCCGTTCATGTGGTATCCGCTGGTTTGGTTCGATACGTTCATCTCCCGCCGGCGACTCCGCAAGGCGATCCAGGGAATGGACCCCGATGTCGTCGTCTCGACCTACCCGCTCGCGTCGCTGGTGCTCGGCAACCTCAGGAAGAAGAAGTGGCTGAGGGTCCCGGCCATCACCTACGTCACCGACTTCGGCGTCCATCCGCTCTGGACCCACCCCGGGATCGATCTCACGCTCACGGTCAGCCCGCCGTCGGCAGTCGTGGCGCGCGAGCGCACCGGCCGCCCCGCCGAGGCGCCCGGACCCCTGGTGTCGGCGCGCTTTCGCGCCGACCTCCCCGACCGGGCCACCGCCAGGGCGAAGTTCGGGCTCCGCCCCGACGAACGGGTGGTGCTCGTGGTCGCGGGATCGTGGGGCGTCGGCGACGTCGTCCGCACCGTCGAGGTGCTCGCGGCTTCGGACCGCTTCCGCGTCGTCACGGTGTGTGGACGCGACGAGAAGCTCCGTGCGCGACTGGAAGCCGACGATCTCGGCACCGTGATCGGCTGGACCGACGACATGCCCGCGCTCATGGCCGCGTGCGACGCACTGGTCGAGAACGCGGGTGGGCTCAGTTGCATGGAGGCGTACGCGGCCCGGCTGCCGGTCGTGTCGTTCCTCCCGATCGCCGGTCACGGCCGGGAGAACGCGCAGTGGATGAACGACTACGGCTCCAACCGGTACGCGCAGACCGACCACGAGCTCTTCGCCGCGCTCGAGGAGCTCACCGTTCCCGGTGGTGCCCGCGACCGCCAGGTGGCCCGGGCGCGCGCGCTGTTCGCGGGTGACGCCGCGCTCACCATCGACTCCGCCGCCCGCCGCGCCGCCGAGGTGCCGGTGGTCGTGCCGTTCAGGGTTCCCCACGTTCGCCGGCGCGTCGCCGGCGCGACCGCTGCGGCGATCGTCGCCTATGGAGGTCTCACGCTGGGCGCGCAGGCCGTCGCCGGGT
This sequence comes from Acidimicrobiia bacterium, assembly GCA_038328825.1. GTDB lineage: Bacteria > Actinomycetota > Acidimicrobiia > IMCC26256 > JANYLB01 > JANYLB01. The sequence continues at coordinate 3,620 of JBBQMI010000286.1, forward strand.
TCGGCGTCGGTGTGGCCCGTGCCCCCAAGGACGCTCCTGACCAGGTCTACGTGGGTGTGCGGCTCGCATCGGATGACCTCGCCGATCCCGCCGTCATCGATCAGCTCCGGGCGATGAACGTGACCGCGATCGTCGACGCGCACACGGCCAGTTCACAGTCCG
>JBBQMI010000287.1:0-3777 GCA_038328825.1 Acidimicrobiia bacterium
TGGACGACCGTTGGCCGGCGGAGCAGGCGGGCCGCGACCACCGTCGGGAGCGCGGCGTAGCTGCCGAACCCGACGACGACCGCGGGCCGGAAGCGACGCACCAGCCCGATCGCGCGGATCGTGGCCTGCAGGGCCTCCCAGAGGGTCACGAGGTTGGCGAACGTGAGCTTGCGCTGCAGCCCGCGACCCGGCAACAGGTCGATGGCGTACCCGGCATCGGGGACGACGCTCGCCTCGAGGTGACCGCGCGCGCCGACGAAGCGGATCGACGCGCGGTCGTGCCCGCGGGCCACGAGCGCGTCGGCGAGGGCGATCGCCGGGTAGAGGTGACCACCGGTCCCGCCGGCGGCCAAGAGCGCGAAGACCTCGCCTCCGGCGCCCGGATCCTTCCCGCGCCTCACCTGCTCCCCGCCCCGGGCCGGGAGTCGGCCCGCGCACCCGACCGCGTGCGTCCCGGGTCGCGTCGCGCGGGCGTGGGCCGAACGGGCGTCTCGTGGCGGGCGATGTTGGCGAGGATGCCGGCCGCGGCCATCGTGAAGACGAGCGCCGACCCCCCGAACGACACGAACGGGAGCGGGATCCCCGACACGGGCAGGAGTCCGACGACCGCACCGATGTTGATCACCGCTTGGCCGACGACCCACGCGGTGATCCCCGCGGCGACGAGCATCCCGAACCGGTCGGGGGCGCGCAGCGCGGCTCGGGTGCCGAGCGCGGCGAACGCGCAGAAGAGGAGCACCACGAGCGTGCAGCCGAGCAGGCCGAGCTCCTCGCCGATGACCGCGAAGATGAAGTCGGTGTGGGCATTGGGCAGGAACAACCACTTCGAGCGGCCCGCACCGAGGCCCACACCGGTGAGGCCTCCGCTGCCGATGGCGATCAACGACTGGGTGATCTGGTAGCCGGTGTTCGCCTTGTCCTTCCACGGGTCGAGGTACGCGAACATCCGCGCGCGACGGTACGGCGCGGCCATCGCGAGACCCGCGGTGAGGACGACGACGGCCCCGGAGAGCGCGACGAGGTGGCGCGCCCGGATCCCTCCCGCGATCAGCACTGTGGCGACGATGATCGTGAGCACCATCGTCGAGTCCATGTCGGGCTCGAGGAGCACGAGGATCGCGATCACCGAGAACATCACGAGCACCGGCACGAGGACCCGGCGCCAGTTGTCGAGCTCCTTCTGGCGACGGGTCAGCAGGTCGGCGCTGAACAGCAGGAGCGCGAGCTTGGCGATCTCCGACGGCTGGAACCGCCACGCACCGAACCCGAGCCACCGACGCGAACCCGAGACCTTGATCCCGATGCCCGGCGCGAGCACGACGAGCAGGAGTACGCCCGAGAGCAGGAGCAGCGGCACGGCGACGCTCCGCCACCGTCGGTAGTCGATCCGGCTCCCGACCGCGAACGCGACGACCCCGAGCACGGTCCAGAGCAGTTGCCGCTCGAAGAAGTACCAGGCCGAGCCGTAGCTGTTGAGCGAGCTCACCGACGACGCCGAGAGCACCATGACCACGCCGACGAGGTTCAACACCGCCACGGTCGTGAGCAACAAGACGTAACCGCCCGGCCGCAGCCGGCCGCTGCGGGTCCAGCTGGCGCGGAGCGCGCTCGCGCGCTTGGTGCCGAGTCGGGGCAGGGTGATCGCGCTCACCGCGCGCACCGAGAGCCGCGAGCGTGCGGGCTGGTCACCTGCTGCCGGCGAGGCGGGTCGGGCCGCCGACGGGGCGGCGAGGCGGGTCCGGGCATCGCACCAGCCTGACCGAACCACCGTCGGATTTGGTGGAACCCCGGCGTGAACTGCCCGGACGACCGGTCGTCCCCGGGCCCGTGCTCAATCGAGGACCCCGGGGATGCGGATGAAGTCGGCGTAGAACAGGCCGAGCCCGAGGGCCACACAGATCCCGGCGAAGAGCCAGAACCGGACGATCACCGTGAACTCCGGCCAACCGCCGACCTCGAAGTGATGGTGGATCGGCGCCATCCTGAGCACCCTTCGGTTGAACCCCCGGAAGGCGACGACCTGGGCCATCACGCTCAGCGTCTCGAGGACGTAGAGCCCCCCGATGATCGGCAGCAGGAGGTGCACGTTGCTGACCAACGCGACGCCCGCGAGCGCGCCACCGATCGCCAGCGACCCGGTGTCGCCCATGAACACCTTCGCCGGGGCGGCGTTCCACCACAGGAAGCCCGCACACGCACCCATGAACGCACCCGAGACGATCGCGACGTCGAGCGCTCCTGCGGGGAGCACGTGGTAGATGTCGGGATGACGGAACTGCCAGAACCCGATGATCAAGAACGCGGAGAACGCGAGCGTCGCGGAACCGGCGACGAGACCATCGAGGCCGTCGGCGAGGTTCACGCCGTTCGTTGCGGCCATGATGATGAAGATCGCCCAGATGGTCCACCCGAAGACCCCGAGGTCGAAGTCGAAGGTCCGGGTGAACGACAGGTGCGTGGACACGTCGACGTAGCGGAGCGCGAGCAGCACGAACCCGACGGCGACCACGAGCTGGCCCCCGGTCTTGCCCCGTTTGCGCAACCCGAGGTTCCGGCCCCGCCGCACGCCGAGGTAGTCGTCGACGAAGCCGACGATCGCCATGCCCACGATCAGGAACATGAGCGTGACGCCGGTCCGCGCGAACTTCACCTGCTCGGTGCGGATGTGGGCCACGAGGTACCCGACGACCGCGCTGGCCACGATCGCGATCCCACCCATGGTCGGCGTCCCGGCCTTGGCCGCGTGGGGGTGGGCGATGGGGCCGTCGTCGCGGATCTGCTGGCCGATCTCCCGCTTGCGGAGCGCCTTGATGAGCAACGGCGTCCCGAAGACGCAGAGGAGGAACGCGGTCGCGGCCGCCATGAGGAGGGCGATCACGAGACGACCACCGCACCAGCGACGAGTGCTTCGGCGACGACCTCGAGGCCCACCGCCCGGCTCGCCTTCACGAGGACGACATCGCCCGGGTGCGCCGCGGCGCGCACCGCCTCGAGCGCGGTGCTCGCGTCGGCGGTGCGGACCACTGTGACGTTGCGGTCGCGCGCGACGTCGGCTGCGGCATCGGCCCCGGCCCCGACGGTCACCAGCACGTCGATCCCTGCGTCAGACGCGAGCCGACCGACGCGTGCGTGCTCCGCGGCACCGTCGTCGCCGAGCTCGAGCATCTCGCCGAAGACGAAGATCCTCCTGCCGTCGGTCTCGAGGTGCGCGAACGAGTCGAGCGCCGCCGCGACCGACGTGGGGCTCGCGTTGTAGGCGTCGTTGAGCACCGTCAAGCCGCCGGGCGTACGGTGGAGCTGCATCCGCCAGTTCGCGGTCGTGGCCCGTGCGAGTCCGGCGGCGACGTCGGCGAGGTCGACGTTGAGCGACAGCGCCGCGGCCGCGGCCATCGCGGCATTCTGCACCTGGTGGGTCCCGCGCACGGCGAGCTGCACCGGAGTGCTCCCCCACGGCGTGTCCAGCACGAATCGGGCCCGGAGCTCGTCGTCGAGTGCGACGTCGTGGGTGCGCACGTCGGCGTCGGCCGCGGTGCCGACGCGCAGCACGCGTGCTAGCGTGCGCGTGACGAGCTCGGGCGTCGACAGATCGCCGGCGTTCACGACCGCGACGCCGGCCGCGGGGAGCGCTTCGAGCAGCTCACCCTTCACGGCAGCGATACCGGCGCGTCCGCCCAGGTGCTCGGCGTGCGCGAGGCCGACGTGGGTGACGATGCCGACGTCGGGACGGGCGATCGCGCAGAGATCCGCGATGTTGCCGGCGAAGCGCGCACCCATCTC